>NZ_BAAHSI010000031.1:0-70633 GCF_054601575.1 Faecalimonas canis
AGACTAAAGTCCATAATAGTAAAAGACCCGACAGAACAATTCTGTCGGGTCTTTTATTCATTATTCTTATACTAATTCAAGAAGAACTTCCATAGCGGCATCACCTTTACGTAAACCGATTTTTACGATTCTTGTGTAACCACCGTTACGGTTTGCATATTTAGGAGCAATTTCATCAAATAATTTTGCTACTAAATCAACTTCTTTAGCATTTCTCTTTTTACCATCTTTAACTTCTACTACAGGATAGAGAACTTTAAGCATTTCTCTTCTTGCGTGTAATCTAGAAGGCATATCTTTTTTGATTGTTTTTTCAACTTCATCGTAAACAGTAACTTTTTTACCATCTACAACTTCTTTTACTCTTTTACCATTCTGGTCTTTGCGAGCAACTTTTGCCATAACTTTAACTTCTTCAAAGTTATCTTTTTCTTTTACTGCTAAAGCAATAAGTCCTTCTGCAACTTTGCGGATCTCTTTTGCTTTTGCTTCTGTAGTAACAATTTTACCGTTGTTAAGTAATGCTGTTACCTGATTTCTAATTAATGCTTTTCTCTGGCTTGATGTTCTGCCAAGTTTTCTATATTTTGCCATTTTTATTTCCTCCAATAAACACGTGGTTATGCTTCTTCGGGCTTACTAGCCATGTGCTGTTGCTGTACTCTTCGGATTTATCAACAACACTCTATTCTTCGCCTAAAATTTGAACCTTCTTGAACATTAACAGTTCAGGAAGTAGCGTCAAGGCAAAGAACTTTATTCTTCGCCTTGACTTAATTCTAAGCCAAGTTCTTTTAATTTAGCCAATACTTCTTCTAAAGATTTACGACCAAGGTTACGCACCTTCATCATATCCTCTGAAGTTCTGTTTGTTAATTCTTCAACAGTATTAATTCCTGCTCTCTTTAAGCAGTTGTATGAACGAACTGAAAGTTCTAATTCGTCAATACTCATTTCTAGCACTTTTTCTTTTTCATCATCTTCTTTTTCAATCATAACCTCAGCAGCCTGAGCAACTTCTGATAAATCGATGAATAGTTTTAAATGTTCGTTAAGAACTTTTGCTGCTAAACTTACCGCTTCATCCGGTGCTAATGTACCGTTTGTATGAACGTCAAGTGTCAATTTATCAAAGTCAGTAATCTGACCTACACGAGTATTTTCTACTGTTAAATTCACTCTTTCAACAGGTGTGTAGATAGAATCAATCGGAATCACTGCAATTGGTAATTCACTATTTTTGTTCTTATCCGCACTTACATATCCTCTACCATTTGTAATAGTAAGTTCCATGTATAATTTACTGTCTGCTCCACCATTCAATGTAGCAATTACAGTTTCAGGATTCATGATTTCAATATCAGAATCCACCTGAATATCTGCACCTGTTACAACTCCTTCACCTTCAAACTCAATGTATGCAGTTTTTGGTTCGTCAGTCTCAGAAGTATTTTTAATTGCTAAAGATTTCAGATTCATTACAATCTCAGTAACATCTTCTTTTACACCTGGAATAGAACTAAATTCATGTAAAACTCCATCGATTTTTACATAACTGATTGCTGAACCAGGTAAAGAAGAAAGCATAATTCTTCTCAAAGAGTTACCAAGAGTTGTTCCATACCCTCTTTCAAGAGGCTCTACAACAAATCTTCCATATTTTTTATCTTCTGAAATTTCTGTAATTTCAATATTTGGTTTATTAAAATCAAACACTACAAAGTCCCTCCTTTGGGTTATTAAAATATTGAGGGTGAATTTCTAAATAATCCTTATGGATTATTTAGAATATAATTCGACAATCAACATCTCGTCTACAGGAACATCAATTGCTTCACGAAGTGGAAGTTCTTTTACGCTACCTTTTAAGTTTTCAGCGTCAACATCTAACCATTCAGGTACTAATCTTCCGCCTGTTACTTCTAAGATGTCTTTGTATCTCTGAGAACCTTTGTTTTTTTCTTTGATTTCGATTGTATCTCCGGCTTTTACTAAGTAAGATGGGATATTAACCTGTTTTCCGTTTACTAAAACGTGTTTGTGGTCAACGATCTGTCTTGCTTCTCTTCTTGTTCTAGCAAGACCCATACGGAATACAACATTGTCTAATCTTGATTCAAGAAGAATCATAAGGTTATCACCTGTCATACCGTTCATTTTAGAAGCTTTTGCAAAGTAGTTTCTAAAAGGTTTTTCTAAAACACCGTAGATAAATTTAGCTTTCTGTTTTTCACGTAACTGAAGACCATACTCGCTCATTTTTCTATTTGCTCTTTTTAACTGTCTGTTAGATTTTTTATCAATTCCTAAATAGATTGGATCCATACCTAATGAACGACATCTTTTAAGAACTGGAACTCTATTTACTGCCATGTTCGATTATCCTCCTATTAGACTCTTCTACGTTTTGGTGGGCGACATCCGTTATGTGGTACCGGTGTTACGTCCTTAATACTTGTTACGTCAATTCCGCAAGCCTGAAGTGCACGAATTGCTGCTTCTCTTCCTGAACCCGGTCCTTTTACAAATACATCTACTGTTTTAAGTCCATGTACTAATGCTGCTTTAGCTGCTGTTTCTGCCGCCATCTGCGCTGCATAAGGAGTAGATTTTCTTGAACCTCTAAATCCTAGACCACCAGCACTTGCCCATGATAAAGCATTTCCCTGAGCATCTGTTAATGTTACGATTGTATTATTAAAAGATGATTGGATATGTGCCTGTCCGCGTTCAACGTTTTTCTTGACACGTCTTTTTGTCACTTTTTTTGTAACTTTTTTAGCCATTTAAACTAACCTACTTTCTTTTCTTTCTATTTTCTTGAATATTTTACCTGTTCGCTCAACCAAACTCCTGCTATGCATTCGTTAAGGTTCGCGAATGACCTCGCACTAAATTTAATCTGCGTTTTCAACTTGATTTCATTAAGTTGCTTTCAGCCTATTTTTTCTTATTTGCTACTGTTCTCTTAGGACCTTTTCTTGTTCTTGCGTTTGTCTTAGTTTTCTGTCCACGAACTGGAAGTCCTCTTCTGTGACGAATACCACGGTAACAACCGATTTCCTGTAATCTCTTAATGTTTAAAGCGATTTCTCTACGTAAATCACCTTCAACCTGATATTTTTCATCAATTACAGCACTGATTGTTTTTACTTCTTCGTCTGTTAAATCTCTACAACGAGTATCCGGATTTACTCCAGCCTGCTCTAAAATGTTATTAGCACTTACTCTACCGATTCCGTAGATATAAGTTAATCCGATTTCTACACGTTTGTCTCTTGGTAAGTCTACACCAGCAATACGAGCCATGTAATTTTCCTCCATTTTGAATCTTAGTAAATAAATATATACAGCCCAATGCACTGCATTGTCTGAAATGTTGTGTATATACTTATTCCCATTGGTTAATATTGTCTCAAATTGGGAAGTACCTCTACTTCCAGCCACTAAATAAATAAGTGACCTTTCCCGGAAATGACACCGGGTATTATAAGCAATATACATCGGAGAATGATTTCCCTGTATATTAATAGTATCTACACACCGCCTGGTGTGTCCATACTACAGCCGCCTAATTAAGTTTGTGCATCTACGCACAAAATCGACAACGATAATTATCCTTGTCTTTGTTTGTGTTTAGGATTTTCACAGATTACTCTGATGCTTCCTTTTCTTTTAATGATTTTGCATTTTTCGCAAATTGGTTTAACTGATGATCTAACCTTCACGTCAAATCCTCCTTTCATCCACTGCTCTGCCTACATGATTACCGTTTATTTGCAACTCTCTCAAAACAGTTCGCTCTATATTATAGCATTATGTTTCAAAAAAAGTCAATACTTTTTTATTTATCTCTCCAGATAATTCTTCCTTTAGATAAATCATATGGGGATAATTCTAATGTTACTTTATCACCCGGTAAAATTTTAATGAAATTCATGCGAAGTTTACCACTAATGTGGGCTAACACCTGGTGTCCATTCTCTAATTCTACCTGAAACATTGCGTTTGGCAATTTTTCTACTACTGTTCCTTCAATTTCAATTACATCAGCTTTTGACATATTATGCTTCCTCCCTATTATATAATTTTAAAATTCGTTTAATGGCTACATTGTCTGTTACAGGTATGTCTTTATTTTTCTCTCTGATTATCTGTATATGTTTATATTTTTTCTTTTTTGGTTTCTCAATTGTCTTTATTCTTCCGTCTGCCAAATATACATATAAATCATCCAGACCGATTACTACATATACATTATCTTTGTCATGTCCTGCCTTTGACTTCGCCAGCATTCCTACTTCAAATCTTTCCATAGTAATTTCCTTTACTTTAATAAGGTCAATAACTTCGGTTCATTTTCTGTAATCAACACCGTATTTTCATAATGTGCAGATAAAGAGCCGTCCCTCGTCACTACCGTCCAGTCGTCATCAAGCCAATCCACCTGATAACCTCCTGCATTTATCATCGGCTCTATAGCCAATGTCATTCCGGCACGTAACTTCATCCCTTTTCTGTTCATCTCGTAATTCGGTATTTCAGGTGCTTCATGCAGATTTACGCCTATTCCATGTCCGCATAAATCACGGACAACGCCGAATCCTCTTTCCTGTGCATATTTGCCTATCGCTGCCGAAATTTCAAATAGGTAATGTCCTTCTTTAGCATATTTAATGCCTTCAAAGAAAGATTCTCTTGTTACCTTTATTAATTCTTTTGCATCTTTACTTATTTCTCCAATGCCATGTGTTCTTGCCGCATCGGAATGGTATCCCTTATAAATAACTCCTGCGTCAATTCCTACAATATCGCCTTCCTGTAAAAAACGTTTACTGCTCGGAATACCGTGAACAACTTCATCATTCACTGACACGCATATAGATGCCGGATACCCATTATAGTTTAGAAAAGAAGGAACGCAGCCATAACTTCTGATTACCTCTTCTCCTAACCTATCAATATCCAAGGTCGTCATTCCCGGACGTAAAGCCTTCTCAATCTCCTCATGCACAATAGCGAGTATTCTCCCCGCCTCTGTCATCAGTTCTATTTCTCTGGCCGATTTTATTGATACAGGCATATTCTTATTCTCCCAGAATGTTTACAATTGCTTTAAATACATCTTCTAAATCCACTGTTCCGTCTACTTCTACAAGAATATCTTTGTCTGTGTAATACTGGATAAGCGGCTGTGTCTGTTCATGGTATACACCAAGACGTTTTAAAACGGTTTCCGGTTTATCATCATCTCTTAAAATTAATTCTCCACCGCAAGTATCGCAAATATTTTCAACTTTTGTAGGTGCGTGTACAATATGATATGTTGCTCCACATCCTACGCACGCTCTTCTTCCTGACATACGATTTACGATGTTTTCATCCGGAACTTCTACATTGATTGCATAATCCATTTTTTCTCCCAATTCAGCAAGCGCTTTATCTAATGCTTCTGCCTGTGGGATTGTTCTTGGAAATCCGTCTAGTACATATCCGTTTTTACAGTCTTCCTGCTGTACACGGTCTACTACTAAATCAACAACTAATTCATCCGGTACAAGAAGTCCTTCATCCATATATGTTTTTGCTTTTTTCCCTAACTCTGTTCCGTTTTTGATATTCGCTCTGAAAATATCTCCTGTAGAAATATGCGGAATACCATATTTTTCAGCAATTTTTTTTGCCTGTGTACCTTTTCCTGCTCCTGGAGCACCCAGCATAATAATCTTCATCTTTTTCCTCCTCACTGTGAGTCATATGGTTTTATAAAAATGTCTGTATAGCATTTTAGTGTTCTGCATCAACCCGATAAATAGGATGACACAGGACACTAAATCATTAATTATTTAAGAAACCTTTGTAATTACGTACAAGCATCTGAGATTCAATTTGTTTCAAAGTTTCTAATACAACACCTACAATAATGATAAGTGATGTTCCTGCAAATGAAACATTTGCTCCTAACCAGCCGTTAAATACGAATGGAATTACCTGAACAATTACAAGTCCTACTGCTCCGATAAAGATAATATAGTTTAAAATCTTTGTCAGATATTCAACTGTTGGTTTTCCAGGACGAATTCCCGGAATAAATCCACCGCTCTTTTTCATGTTGTTTGCAATTTCTAACGGATTAAATGTAATTGATGTATAGAAATATGCAAATACGATAGTAAGTACGATGTAAAGGACTAATCCCCAAGAATATTTTAAATTCTCCGGATTACACCAGTTATTTGAAGATAATCCTTTTAAAATTTCACTTCCAATTCCACTTCCATTACCTTTTCCTAAGAATCCGGCGATAACAACCGGAGTCTGCATTAATGAAGAAGCGAAGATTACCGGAACTACACCGGCAGTATTTACTTTCAAAGGAATAAATGTAGTCTGTCCGCCTACGCTTTTTCTTCCCTGTACTTTTTGTGAATACTGAACTGAAATCTTTCTCTGTCCGTCTTGAAGAATAATTACAAAAATAACTACTACAAGTAAAATTGCTAAAATAATTAATCCTGCAAGACTTGCTTTAGCAAGTGATTTGCCCTTCATAAATTTTGTGTAAAGTGTCATAAAATCACTAGGCATACGTGAAATAATATTAATTAATAACACAATAGAAATACCATTTCCGATTCCTTTTTCTGTGATTCTTTCACCAACCCACATAAGAAACGCAGAACCTGCTGTCAATGTTAATACAGCAACTGCTACATTTACAAAGTTATATTTTACAAGTAATCCGCTTCTTCCGAATCCAACTGCCATTGCTGTCGATTCAACTAAAGCAAGCACTACTGTAACATAACGTGTAATTGAAGCAATTTTCTTTCTTCCGTCTTCTCCATCTTTCTGCATTTCTTCCAATTTTGGAATAGCAATTGTAAGAAGTTGCATAATAATAGATGAAGTGATATATGGTGTAATACTCAACGCAAAAATTGACATTCTTTCTAGAGAACCACCTGTAAATGCACTGAAAAAGTTAAATGCTTCACCTGTTTGGCTTTTGAAAAAATTCTGAATATATGTTGGGTCAACTCCCGGAGTTGGTAAAATTGACCCTATTCTGATAACGATTAACATTAGAAACGTATAAAAAATACGTTTTCTAACGTCATCAATCTGAAAAGCCCTACGGAATGTCTTAAGCAATTAGATCACCTCTGCTTTTCCACCAAGAGCTTCAATTTTTTCTACTGCAGATGCACTGAAAGCATTTGCCTGAACTGTAAGCTTCTTAGTTAATTCTCCATTACCAAGAATTTTTACTCCATCTCTAGGGTTTTTTACAATCCCTGCTTCGATAAGTGTTTCAACTGAAACTACTGTATCGTTATCGAATGCTTCTAAAGCATCTACATTAATACCAATGATTTCTTTGCTGTTTCTGTTAGTGAAACCTCTTTTTGGTATTCTTCTGTATAATGGCATCTGTCCACCTTCAAAGCCTGGTCTTGTGCCGCCTGAACGTGCTTTCTGACCTTTGTGTCCTTTGCCCGCTGTTTTGCCGTTTCCAGAACCATGTCCACGACCTCTTCTGAAATTATCACTGTGTTTTGACCCATCTGCAGGTCTTAAGTTTGATAAGTTCATCGTGACACCTCCTTATCCAATATTAAACTTCTTCTACTTTTACTAAATGTCTTACCTGTTGTACCATTCCTCTTGTTGCTGCATTATCAGGTAATTCAACTGTTTTGTTTACCTTTTTTAAACCTAATGCTTCAACTGTCTTTTTGTGTTTTGGTACAGCACCGATTGTAGATTTTACTAATGTAATTTTTAAATTTGCCATTTTCAATCTCCTCCTTAGCCTAAGATTTCTTCAACAGATTTACCGCGAAGCTTAGCTACTTCTTCTGGAGTTTTAATCTGACTTAACCCATTAATTGTAGCAAGTACTACGTTTTGTTTATTGTTAGAACCTAATGATTTTGTACGGATATTTTTGATACCTGCAAGTTCGATTACCGCACGCGCCGGACCTCCGGCGATAACTCCAGTACCTTCTGGGGCTTTTTTAAGTAATACGGATGCACTACCGAATTTACCGATTAAATCATGTGTTACACTGCTGTGTTCATCTAATGCAACTGATACCATTTTCTTCATTGCATCTTCTTTTCCTTTACGGATTGCTTCAGGAATTTCTGCTGCTTTTCCTAAACCTGCACCAACATGGCCATTTCCATCGCCAACAACTACTAAAGCTGTGAATCTGAAGTTACGACCACCTTTAACAACTTTGGTTACACGTTTAATTGATACCACTTTTTCTGTTAGTTCTAATTGACTAGCATCAATACGATTTTGTTTCATGTGTGTTCCTCCTCCTAGAATTCTAATCCAGCTTCTCTAGCTGCATCTGCTAACGCTTTGATTTTTCCCTGGTATATAAAGCCGCCTCTGTCAAAGACAACAGTATTAATACCTTTTTCAATTGCTCTTTTAGCAATTACTGTTCCTAAGTATGCTGCTGCATCAACGTTGTTAGTTTTCTCTAATTCTGCTTTTACTTCTTTCTGAAGAGTAGATGCTGAAACAAGAGTATTTCCAACTGTATCGTCAATAATCTGAGCATACATATGATTATTACTTCTAAACACAGCTAAACGTGGTCTTTCAGCTGTACCGCTGAAACGGTTACGTAATTTTCTATGTTTGTTTACACGAACTTCGCTTCTTGATTTTTTACTAACCATCTTCACACTCTCCTTAATTATTTCTTACCAGTCTTACCAACTTTACGTCTGATAACTTCATCAGCATATTTAATACCTTTACCTTTGTATGGTTCAGGTCTTCTCTTATCTCTGATTTCAGCTGCGTATTGGCCTACTTTTTCTTTATCGATACCTTTTACAGTAATTTTGTTCTGTCCTTCAAGTACTGTTTCAACACCTTCTGGATCAGTCATTTCTACTGGATGAGAGTATCCTAAGTTTAATGTCAATTTGTTTCCTGATTTTGCTGCTCTGTAACCAACACCATTTACTTCAAGAACTTTTTCATATCCCTGAGTAACACCAACAACCATGTTGTTGATCAATGTTCTTGTAAGACCATGTAACGCTTTCATTCTTTTTAAGTCGTTTGGTCTTGTTACTACAACTTCTTCGCCTTCTTTTTTGATTTCCATTTCTACAGGAAGTTCTCTTACGAGAGTTCCTTTAGGACCTGTTACAGTCACTTTGTTGTTTTCAGCGATTTCAACAGTTACTCCTGCTGGAATTGCTACTGGCAGTCTTCCTATACGTGACATACCGTTACCTCCTACACTTAAATTTTCGGAGAAGCCTTACAGGCTCCTCTGTTTTCAGTTGCGTCTATCTAAGGAAGTTCTTTTCGCTTTCGCTCAAAGAACGACCTTCTCACTAAGTTTGTGCTTCGCACGCACTAAGTGTTCAATGCCTACCAAACAAATGCAAGTACTTCTCCACCTACGTTAAGTTTTCTTGCTTCTTTGTCTGTAATAACACCATGGTTTGTTGAAATGATTGCTGTTCCAAGTCCACCTAATACTCTTGGAAGTTCATCTCTGTTCGCATATACACGAAGACCAGGTTTTGAAATTCTCTTAAGACCTGAAATAACTTTTTCATTTTTATCAGCACCGTATTTTAATGTGATGTGGATTGTTTTGAAACATCCATCTTCTACGATGTCATATTTTGCAATGTATCCTTCGTTGAAAAGAATATCTGCGATAGCGATTTTCATTTTTGACGCCGGAACATCTACTGTATCATGTTTAGCAGTATTTGCATTACGGATTCTTGTAAGCATATCTGCGATTGGATCACTCATAGTCATTTGAAGTTGCCTCCTTTTTCTTTACATTTAATTGTTACATCCTTCAGATGCAGTCGGCATAACCGACCACTTCTACTACGGATATCCTAGTTTTTACTAAGTGCTTTTTGGTCTACCAAGAAGCTTTTTTCACTCCCGGAATCTGTCCTTTGTATGCTAATTCACGGAAGCAAACTCTACAAATTCCGTATTTTCTTAAATATGCATGTGGACGTCCACAAATTTTACAACGATTATACTCTCTAGTAGAGAATTTTTGTTTACGTTGTTGTTTAATTTTCATAGATGTTTTTGCCATGAAATTGTTCCTCCCTACTATTTTGTAAATGGCATATTGAACTGTGTCAATAATTCACGAGCTTCTTCGTCAGTTTTGGCTGTTGTAACAAAGATAATATCCATACCTCTTACTTTATCGATTTTATCGTATTCGATTTCAGGGAAAATTAATTGTTCTTTAATTCCAAGAGCATAGTTACCTCTTCCATCAAATGCGTTAGGATTTACACCTCTAAAGTCACGTACACGAGGTAATGCAAGGTTGATTAAACGATCAACGAATTCATACATTTTTTCTCCTCTTAAAGTAACTTTACATCCGATAGCCATTCCTTCTCTAAGTTTGAAGTTTGCTACTGATTTTTTTGCTTTTGTAAGAACTGCTTTCTGTCCTGCAATCTTTTCAAGGTCTGCTACAGCAGATTCTAACACTTTATGATTATCTTTTGCTTCACCAACACCCATGTTGATAACAACTTTATCGAGTTTTGGCACTTCCATAATATTTTTATAACCGAATTTTTTAATCATTGCGTCAACGATTTCATTCTGGTATGTTTCTTTAAGTCTACTCAAAGTGATTTTCCTCCTTCCCTGAATTAGTCGATAACTTCGCCTGTTGATTTTGCGAAACGTACTTTTTTATCTCCGTCCATTTTGAAGCCTACTCTTGTGGCTGTTCCTTTGTGAAGATACATTACGTTAGAAGCATCAATAGGTCCTTCCTGGTGAACGATTCCACCATTCTGATTAGTTGCACTTGGTTTTGTGTGCTTTGTCAACATATTGACACCTTCAACTAATACTGTATTATCTTTTTTATTTACAGCAATTACTTTGCCTTCTTTGTCTTTATCTTTTCCGGCGATTACTTTAACTGTATCACCTTTTTTAATTTTCATTGTTGACATACAGGTACCTCCTTATAGTACTTCTGGAGCTAATGAAACAATTTTCATAAATTGTTTTTCACGAAGCTCTCTCGCTACTGGTCCAAAAATACGAGTTCCTTTTGGATTCTTGTCATCTTTAATAATTACAGCAGCATTTTCATCAAATCTGATGTAAGAACCGTCTTTACGACGAGTTTTGTTTACTGTACGAACAACTACAGCTTTTACTACATCACCTTTTTTAACAACGCCACCTGGTGTTGCGTCTTTAACAGAAGCAACGATTACATCACCAATGCTTGCATATCTTCTAGTAGAACCACCTAATACACGGATGCAAAGTAATTCTTTAGCACCTGTATTATCTGCTACTTTAAGTCTACTTTCTTGCTGTATCATGCAGGTAACCCTCCTTAAATACTATTTTACTTTTTCCATAACTTCAACAAGTCTCCATCTCTTATCTTTAGATAATGGTCTTGTTTCCATAACTTTTACTTTGTCACCGATGTTGCATTCATTTGCTTCATCATGTGCTTTCAATTTATATGTTCTCTTTACGATTTTGTTGTAAAGAGGATGTTTTACGTGGTCTTCAACTGCAACTACGATAGTTTTATCCATTTTGTTGCTAACAACTTTACCAACACGTGTTTTTCTTAAATTTCTTTCCACAGTTTTGCTCCTTTCACAATTTTTACACAAGACTCAGTATCTTACTCTGCTTTAGAAGCTTCTGTAATTACTGTCTGAATTCTAGCAATGTTTTTTCTAACTTCTTTAATTCTGCTTGTGTTATCTAATTGATTTGTTGCGTTTTGGAATCTTAAGTTAAAAAGTTCCTTTTTAGCAGCTACTAATTCTTCGTTTAATTCTGCAACTGATTTTGCTTTTAAATCTTTTACAAATGTATTAATTTTCACTGTTATCACCGCCTTCTAAATCTTCGCGAGAAACTATCTTACATTTACAAGGTAATTTGTGCATTGCAAGACGTAACGCTTCACGAGCTGTTTCTTCAGGTACTCCAGCAAGTTCGAACATAACGCGTCCCGGTTTTACAACTGCTACCCAGTATTCAAGAGTTCCTTTTCCTGAACCCATACGTGTTTCAGCTGGTTTTGTAGTTACTGGTTTATCTGGGAATATTTTAATCCATACTTTACCACCACGTTTGATATAACGAGTCATTGCAATACGGGCAGCTTCAATCTGATTTGAACGAATCCAGCATGGCTCTGTTGCTACGATACCATATTCACCATTTGTGATTTTATTTCCGCGTAAAGCTTTTCCTTTCATAGAACCACGGAATTGTTTACGACGTTTTACTCTTTTTGGCATTAACATAACTATTTATCGCTCCCTTCCTTAGTTTCTTTTGTTGGAAGAACTTCACCTTTATAAATCCATACTTTAACACCAACTTTTCCATAAGTTGTGTCTGCTTCTGCGAATCCATAATCGATGTCTGCTCTAAGTGTCTGAAGTGGAATAGTTCCTTCACTGTAGAATTCTGTACGAGCCATATCTGCTCCGCCAAGACGTCCTGATACAGAAGTCTTAATTCCAAGCGCTCCTGCTTTCATTGTTCTTGACATACAAGATTTCATTGCACGTCTGAAAGAAATACGGTTTTCTAACTGTAAAGCAATGTTTTCAGCAACTAACTGAGCATCTTTATCCGGTCTTTTGATTTCTTTAATATCTACAACTAATTTTTTGTCTGTAAATTTCTGAAGTTCTGCTTTTACTTTTTCAATCTCAGCTCCGCCTTTACCGATTACTACACCAGGTTTTGCTGTATAGATAATGATTTTAACACGGTCAGAAGCCCTTTCGATTTCGATTTTAGAAACTCCTGCGCTGTATAATTTCTTTTTAAGAAATGTTCTGATTTTATGGTCTTCTACTAAATAATCTGCAAATTTATCTTCTGCATACCATTTAGAGTCCCAGTCTTTGATAACACCGACTCTTAAGCCATGAGGATTAACTTTCTGTCCCATTATTGCCCTCCTTATCTTTCATTAAGCACTAAAGTAATGTGGCTCATTCTCTTTTCGATTCTGTAAGCTCTACCCTGTGCTCTCGGTTTAATTCTCTTCATTGTTGGTCCTTTATTTGCGTAGCATTCTTCAATATAAAGGTTTTCAACATTCATTCCGTTGTTGTTTTCAGCGTTTGCGATTGCTGATTCTAATAATTTCTTTATTAAGCTTGAAGCATATCTTGGATTGTAAGTTAAAATACCAAGTGCTGTCTGTACATCCTTACCTCTGATGGCATCTAATACGAAACATGCTTTCTGAACAGAAACTCTAGCGTAAGATAATTTCGCTGATGGTCTAGTGTCCTTGTTTGCATTTCTCTCTCTTTTGATTTGGGATCTATGTCCTTTTGCCATGGATGAACCCTCCTTTCAAATTACAATTAATTAACGAACTCTTGATTTCTTTTCGTCTTTTCCATGTCCTCTATATGTTCTTGTTGCAACAAACTCTCCAAGTTTGTGTCCAACCATGTCTTCTGTTACATATACAGGTACGTGTTTTCTTCCGTCATGAACAGCGATTGTATGTCCGATGAACTGTGGGAAGATTGTAGAACGACGTGACCAAGTTTTTATAACTGATTTATCACCTGCAGCGTTCATAGCTTCCACTTTTTTCATTAAGCTTTCGTCTGCAAATGGTCCTTTTTTAAGTGAGCGAGCCATAGGTTCTAACCTCCTTGTAAACTAACTATTTATTTGATACCTTTACCATCTCTTCTTCTAACAATTAATTTGTTAGACTGTTTGTTTTTCTTTCTAGTCTTAAGACCAAGTGCTGGTTTGCCCCAAGGTGTGCTTGGACCCGGACGACCGATACCAGTCTTACCTTCACCACCACCGTGTGGATGGTCATTAGGGTTCATAACAGAACCACGAACTGTTGGTCTGAATCCCATGTGACGTTTACGTCCTGCTTTACCAATGTTGATAAGGTTGTGATCGCCATTTCCGATAACACCGATTGATGCTCTACAAACGATTGGAACCATTCTCATTTCACCTGATGGTAATCTAAGTGTTGCATATTTTCCTTCTTTAGCCATTAACTGAGCGCTGTTTCCTGCAGAACGAACTAACTGTCCGCCTCTTCCCGGATATAACTCAATGTTATGGATCTGTGTACCTACAGGAATTTCAGAAAGTGGTAAACAGTTACCAACTCTTACTTCCGCTTCAGGTCCATTCATAACTTTCATTCCGTCTTTTAATCCTTCTGGTGCAAGGATGTATGCTTTTTCACCATCTGCGTAGCAGATTAATGCGATATTTGCTGTTCTGTTTGGATCGTATTCGATTCCGATTACAGTTGCCGGAATTCCGTCTTTTCTTCTCTTGAAGTCGATAATTCTATATTTTCTTTTTGCTCCGCCTCCGCGGTGTCTTACAGTAATTTTACCCTGATTATTACGACCGGCTGTTTTATTTAAAGAAACTACTAAAGATTTCTCTGGTGTAGTCTTTGTGATTTCCGAGAAATCAGAACCAGTCATCTGTCTTCTTGAAGGTGTATATGGGCGGTATGTTTTAATTCCCATTACTTTATCTCCTTTCGTTACTCAAATTATTTGTTGTCACGCTTTTATGCGTATAATACTCTTAAATCTTACAGTCCTTCGAAAATTTCGATATCTGCTGAATCAGCAGTTAACTGAACGATCGCTTTTTTTGTTTTAGCAGTTTTACCAAATGTCATTCCACGTCTTCTTGTTTTTCCATCAAGATTCATTGTGTTAACACTTTTAACTTTTGTTCCTTCAAACATTTTTTCTACTGCTTCTTTAATCTGATTTTTTGTAGCCTCTGTGTGAACTAAGAAAGTGTATTTCTTATCTCCCATAAGTTCCATACTTTTTTCTGTAACTACTGGTTTAAGGATTACATCATAATACTGAATGTTTGCCATTATGCGTACACCTCCTCGATTTTTTCAACAACTGCTTTAGTTGTAATAACTGTGTTGTATTTCAAGATGTCATATACATTGATTGTATTTGTTCTTGCTGTTTTTACAGAAGCGATGTTTCTTGCAGATAATTCTGCGTTTTTGTTATCATCTTCTAATACAACTAATGCTTTAGATACTTTTAAGTTATTTAATACGTTCTGGAAATTCTTTGTTTTGATTTCTCCAAAATTGATTTCGTCAAGAACGATGAATTTGTTTTCTAATACTCTTGATGTAAGAGCTGATTTAAGAGCCGCTCTCTTTTCTTTTTTATTTAATTTGAAAGAGTAGTCTCTTGGTGTTGGAGCAAATACTACTCCACCGCCTGTCCACTGAGGACTTCTTGTAGAACCCTGTCTTGCATGACCTGTTCCTTTCTGTCTCCATGGTTTTCTACCACCGCCAGAAACTTCTGAACGAGTTTTTGCTTTCTGTGTTCCCTGACGTTTATTTGCAAGTTGGTTTACAACTGCCATGTGTAATAAGTGTTCGTTTACTTCAACACCAAATACAGCATCGTTTAAGTCGATTGTTCCAACTTCATTACCTTCGATATTATAAACAGATACGTTTGCCATCTGTGTGTTCCTCCTTTCCTATTAAAGACTAGATAGCTTTTACGCTTTCTTTAATTGTTACTAAAGATTTCTTAGGTCCCGGAACTGAGCCTTTTACTAAGATTAAGTTGTTTTCAGCATCTACTCTTACGATTTCAAGATTCTGAATTGTAATTTTCTTACTTCCCATGTGTCCTGGCATCTTTTTACCTTTGAATACTTTACTCGGGTCAGATGCAGCACCATTAGAACCTGCATGACGATGGAATTTAGAACCGTGAGTCATAGGACCTCTGTGTTGGTTATGTCTTTTGATCGCACCCTGGAATCCTTTACCTTTTGAGATTGCTGTAGCATCTACTTTATCTCCCGCAGCAAAGATGTCCGCTTTAATTTCCTGTGCTAATGTGTATTCGTCAGCATTTTCAAATTTGAATTCTCTTACAAATCTTTTACCTGAAACACCAGCTTTGTCAAAATGTCCTTTTTCTGCTTTTGTTACACCGTGTCTATGCACGATTTCTTTTTTACCATTCTTGTCAACGTTAACAATTTTGTCCTTTTTGTCAACGAAACCAACCTGAACAGCACTGTAACCGTCATTTTCAACTGTTTTAATCTGTGTTACTACACATGGTCCAGCCTGAAGTACAGTTACCGGAGTTAATGCTCCGTCTTCGTTGAAGATTTGAGTCATTCCGACTTTAGTCGCTAAAATAGCTTTCTTCATTATAATTACCTCCTGTGATTTACAGCGGAACACCGAAGTGTTCATCCTAAATTTTAGGATTGATACTGTCTAAATTATTTGTTTTTCATTTTGATATCGATATAAACACCTGCTGGCATTTCTAATCTTGATAATGCATCAACAGTTTTCTGTGTTGGTGTGATGATATCAATAAGTCTCTTATGAGTTCTCTGTTCAAACTGTTCTCTGGAATCTTTGTATTTGTGAACCGCTCTTAAGATTGTTACAACTTCCTTCTTAGTTGGAAGTGGTACCGGTCCGCTCACCTGTGATCCATTTTTCTTTACAGTTTCGATAATTTTTTTCGCAGATGAATCAACTAACTGATGATCATATGCTTTAAGTGTAATTCTCATTACTTGACTTGCCATAAAAAAAGTCGCCTCCTTTTCGTACTTTTAACTTCAGTACGACAAGCGGTGACTGTACACTCTCCCGTGTGTGTCCTAATCTCTTCACACGTTGTTACCACGTTTCAGTGGCCGTTATTGATTCGTACAGTGACTTGTCGCCAGTTTCCTAACTTGACATTCGCTCCGCGGAACACCTACTATTATAAGTAGCAACCTCACGTTTCATCGCTATCATGTCACAGCTTTTTAAGTATACTAAACCATTTCATTTTTTTCAAGTCTTTTTTGAAAAATATTGTATTTTTTTAGATACAATTTATTTTTACTCTTTTCTTGGAAAATGTATGTTTTCTTCTCCCTCTGATTATAATAAATTATCATCTATTATAATAGGAGGAAACACAATGAATCTCGTACGTTTTATGCAGATAGCCATTTGTCTTTATGCGCTTTTCTTCGCTGTCATTCTTATTACCGATTGTTTGAAACATAAATCTGATTTTACTGGAAATAAATTTTTCCCTCTTGCCTTTATCGGTTTTTTCAGTGACCTCTTAGACACTTGGGGAATTGGAAGTTTTGCAACCTGTCAAGCCGCTTTTAAATTTACAAACTCATGTCCTGACGAAAAGATGCCGGGGACTTTAAATGTTGCACACACACTCCCTACCATAGCAGAATTTCTGTTATTTCTGCACCTCATTAAAATAGAAGGAACTACTCTCGTTTTCTTAATCGGCGGTGCGGTAATCGGTGCAATTTATGGGGCTTCTATTGTTTCAAAATGGTCACTAAAAATCATACGCACAGCGCTTGGATTTGCACTGGTCGTACTGGCAGTTATTCTTTCTCTTAAGTTGGCACACATAGGTCCTTTTGAAAAACCACTTTCACCCGAAACTATCGTTAACAAATTAATCACAAACGGATTTCCCATCGAAAATAGTAAAGAGTGGATTTATCTTATCGAGAACAACCAAAACCTAAGTAACACAGAAAAAGAAATTTACACAAACCCTTCTATAACTATGAGCGAATTAAATTCTCTCATCCCCAGACTTAAATCCGAAGGAATTTCCTCTCTAAACGCCCGTAATCTGACATCCGTTATTTCCAATCATCTCACTTACGGATTAGATGGATACAAACTTATTCTCGGCATTCTCATTAATACACTCCTCGGAGCATTAATGACTATCGGTGTAGGGCTTTACGCTCCCTGCATGGCCATGGTAAGCGCTTTAGGTTTAAACGTCGCTGCCGCCTTTCCTGTAATGATGGGTTCTTGTGCTTTTCTTATGCCGTCAGCAAGCATTCAATTTATACAATCCGGAAAATACGACCGAAAAGCCGCTGTAATCATTACTATTTTCGGACTCATCGGCGTATTTGTCGCATACAAAGTCGCTGCCGCCCTTCCGATAAACATTTTGACCGCCATCGTTATATGTGTCATGCTCTACACAGCATTCACATTTTTCAAAGACGCAAAAAGACTGTGATTATATTTCGCAGTCTTTATTGTTTCCTGCGCATTTTTAGTTTCAATCGCGCAACCGCCTTTTTCGCATCCAAGGCAGTCGCATTATTTTCACCGACTACGCACGTTTCCGTTCCACTCTCACTTTTATTAATATCTATAATTCCATCCAAATATTCATTTACCACTACAAACTGTCCCACTGTCCCACTAAAATTCAAACCGGTAACTTCGATTCCCCGCGTAGCAAGTTCTTCTATCGTATTTGTAAAATCCACATCACTGTTTCCCCAGCCATCAGAAGAAATAATCACACCGTCCGCACGCATCCCCTCCGCCCAGACAGCAGTTCTTCTTCCTACAAGCATTTTTTCCTCATTTCCGTCCGGTGTTCCAACAAGCAAAACACCCAGTAAATCCAAATCTTCATCGGAAGATACGACATCTAACAGCGGATCTCTAAAATGATGTAATGAAGTTTCTTTTGTTGATGGTCCAATTCCCATTTTCTACCTCCTACTGCATAGAACGGATAATTCCGTCCCGATATTCATTTGGTGTCACAAGAACCGGCATATTCCCCATATCTATGATAGAACGCCCACCCTCCACACCGGAAGGTTCATTTCCAAACAGATGCGTGTCATACATCGCCCCCTGACCCGCCACCTGTTTTATAATCAAAACACGTTTTTTTCCCGGTCTTACAATATCATGGTATTCATGCCGTTCTGTACACTCTTCACCTTTAAACTTTTTCATTTGTTCACGGAACTCTTGTATAAATTCATCACATTTCTTATGCGCCTCTGTTACACCATGTCTTTCCTGACCCATTCCTGCTTTAAAAGTTACATCAAACGAAATCAAAAAATCTTCCGGAGAAGGTGTCCCCGCTCTCCCTAAATATAATCTGTCCGATAAAACCCCTTCTGATGAACCAAATTCCGCCGTCTGTATTCCATTAACATCCACCCCGGTTAAAATCACATATACTCCTGTCAACGTATGGGTAATCCCTTCCCCCAGTTTACCAAGCACTTTCGTCGAAATCGGAATAATATCCATTATACTGTTCGTCCACCGATTATGTTCTTCCGGTTTAATTATAGAAATTTCTATTTTATCAATCGCAGACTTTTCCTCTTTTATCTGTACCATTCCCGTATGTACTTTCATTTCTCCGACGGAAGAAACTCTATTTTCCAAGCCTTCTTCCATATTCTTAATATGAAAGGCTTTTATGACCAACCTTCTCAAATCTTTTACTTCCTTAGACAATAGACTCACCCCTTGCTTCTGATTGATTTATTATAGCATAGATTGTGAAAAAAGTGTGAAAGGGGACGTAGTTTTCTTAAACTTTACTACGTCCCCTTTCACACTTTTTCACAAAAATATCACCTACAGTCCAGGACCATAGGTGATACCTCATAATTAAACTTTAGCCACGTATTCAAACGGAAGTGGAACAATTTTTCCAGGTGTCTGGATTTCTACTAATTGTTCTAATGTCGCTTTTACGATAGCAGTCTGCATTTCTTTATTATTTGGTTCTCCGGCGTTAGCACCCATTGGAACTAATGGAGCAACCGCACGTGGTGTTCCGGATTGACGTACAACCGGTGGAAGAGCTGCAATAATAATTGTTGGAATTCCAGCTTCTTCAATCGCTCTCTGCACCAATACTGCAGAGCGGTGGCAAGTACCTCAACCAGCAGTAAGAAGTACAGCATCTACGCCTTCTTCTTTAAACATCTGAGCAATAGCAGGACCAGTTTCATGTTTGAATTTTTCCTGGTTTCCACCACCACCCATGAAACCTGCATGTACAGGTGCACAAGCCTTGATAAATCCTTCTTTTGCTAACTCATGGATTCTGTCAATTGGGAACATACAGTTGATATCTTTATTAACATCACCATTATCATATCCACCATGTGATACCATTAAATCTTCCGATTTCATTGTATCTGTGATTTTTCTCCATGTAAAGTCTCCGGCAAGGTTAAATCTCTTGTCATCTTTGTGATGAACACCGGCAGCAGTTGCAAGCGCTACTGTCATATCTTTGATTTCCTTTGTTACAGGAGTCCATACTGATGGAGGAGTAATCGGAACAAAAATTTCTGATTGTATTCCTTTAACTGTTGTTAAACTCATTATTCTGCCTCCTTATTATTTTCATTTTTCAGACGTGCTTCTTCTTGTCTGCGTTTATATACATCTAGGTTACTTACATATTTATCATTGGCTTCCGGACCAAGTTGTTCAATAAAACTCATGTTCCACGCAACTTCCTGTCCTACTGCGAGCGGATAATCTGTAATCAGCATTCTCATCGGGATTTTCAAATAGCCCAATCTCCCTTTCAAGTCCACAGCTACACAACCATCATGAACCTCTACGATTACACCTTCCATTCTAATCAATTTATCGCCATATTTCATATCTATCACCTAAAAATTAGTTGTATTTTTCTCTTCTCTTATCGCTCATCGGTAATGACTGTTCATTTTTAACGAGTTCAATCGGTTTACCTGTTACGTTAGAGATTAATTCAACATTAGTTGCTTTTACGTTTGGATTCCATTTCTTTTCTGGTTTTTTAACTTCTTCACCAGCCATTGCTGTTTTAAGCATTGCAAGAGCACGAAGTGCATCTTCATGGCAAAGTGTGTTACAAGCAAGAACTTCATTTTCGATACCTGCTTCAGATTTATTGTTATCAACCATATTTGTCATGTATTTATTACCAACTACCAAAGCACCCTGAACGGCACAGAAAGATAAACCTACAACAGGAACACCTCTCATACCGATTTGTTCGTGATGACTTGCGAAGTCAATGTGGTTGTTACCAAAACCTTCTGTTGTGATAAACGCACCGTCAACATCAAGCGCTTCTACCATCATACCAACACGTTTAGATACATAGAATTTTTCTGCGTTAATCTGTGGACTTCCCACGAAAATAACTCCACATAAGTCAATTTCTTCATCATGAAGCGCTTCAAGTACTAATGGCTCTCTCCAGTAATGTCTTGACATTTCTTTTGATGCAGGTCCGATACAAGTAAGTGCATGGATACATCCGTCTAATACTTCAAGTGGAGATACCATTACAGGTACGTTCCCTAAGTCTACGTTTGGTTTGGCACCAAGTACACCAACAGGCTCTACAGGAAGAATTAAGTTATCGTGCATAGCACCCTGTCCCATGATTTCTTTTACGATAACAACTTTTTTCTTTCCCGGTCTTCTATACTGCTTAAATTCTTCTGTTTCTACCACTAAAGACTCATCTAATTTCTTTAATGCTGTTCTGATTTCCTGTGTAATCACATCAGTTGCGGTATGAGCAGCTAAAGGACCCGGTCTTTCCATGTTTGTTCCTTCTTTGATAACTACTTCTGTCTTGATGAAGATTTCACCTTCTTCAGGTGCACCAGGACGTCCCCACATAATATTTTCATCTAAATATCCTTCAGATGAACCAAATTCACCAATCTGAACTCCATTTGCGTCTGTACCTGTTACCATCATAACAACGCCGTCAAGAACTCTTGTTGCTCCTGAACCAATTTCATCATCGCCGTCTTTTGTAGCGATTGGCTGAACGTCCATGATTGTTTCTGAATATGTGTGATATTCAGCAGGTGTAATAATATCAATTTTTAAACTGTTTACTAATTCCTGAGATTCTACTGCTTCTTCTTCAATACCTTCTCTGATGTAAAGAGTTGTTCCTTCGATCTTTGTTTCAGGTCCTCTCTTTACTTCTGTAATTTTGAAGTATTTTCTTGTTAAACTTCTGATTAATTTTGGTTCTTGTTCTTTAACCGGTGCTGCAACTTCTGCTCCTGCTGGAAGTTCTACCGCTTTTGCTGTACCTGCACCTGCGTTCATCGGTAATTCAATATGAATATCTTTTCCTTCACCGATATGAATTTTCAACACTCCGCCGTTTGCTTTTGGTGCAACCGGTGGTACTGGTGCTGCCGGTGCCTTTTCAGGTGCTTCAGGTTTTTCTTCAGCAACTGTCTGAACTGCATCAATTACATCACGTGTAACCGGTGTAAGTGAATCGCAAGTTTTTGTTAATTTCGCACCTAAGATTTCTTCAATTGTTAATACCCCATCCAAATTTAATAAACCTGAGTCTACCAAATCATCAAAAATCGCTGGGTCTTCTAAGTTCTCTGGTCCAATTATAATGCCTTCTTCTGCTCTGCAACATAATACTGCAGGGTCTTTTGCATGCTCTTTCGCTGTTTCAGCTGTAATTGACATATCTCTTCCTCCTTGTTTAATCAAGTTTCATCATTTATATATTCTAATCACTCTCGTGATTGTAATACCTATACCGGAAATTCAAGATAAATATCTTTTCCTTCTTTAATAGAAATAATAATTGTATCCCCGTCCTGTGCGGAAATCTCCGTCTGTACTTCCTGCTCTTTTTCTTCCGACGGTGTAACTTTCACTGCAAGTTTTACAGTTCCACCCACCGCTTCTTCCGTAACAGGTGTAAGTGCATCACAATCTTTTGCTGCTTTCACTCCTATAACCTGTCCGATTGTCAGTGCCTCGTCTAAAGTAAACAAATTAGAACTTACCATATCATCCAAAAACATAGGATGTTCCAAATGTTCTGCCGCAATCTCTGTTCCTGCTGCAACTTTTACAGCAAAAACCGCCGGCTTATCTGCGTATTCTTTTACCATTTCATTTGTAATTAACATATCTCGTTCCTCCCTCTTTCTAAATGTCCTGTTCTACCTGTTTAGAAACAGTCAAATATCTGTATAATGGGTGACCGATTGTTCTCATTACATGGTCTGTCTGATGGAATACTTTCAAATTCATTTTTGGTGCTGAACCCATAACTGTGTTTGAACAGTCTGAGCAGTTACCAATAATAATGTATTCACATTTATCTTTTTTAAATTGCATACTGTTCTTCACTTGTCCCGGACAGTTACCCGGTCTTTCACATTTCAAAGCACCACTCTTCATTTCCTGAGCCTGTTTACATCTTGCTACAGAAACAACTTTTGCATTCATTTTTTCTGCAATATCACGCATACGCGCTTCATCTCCACCACAGGCACATACTAAAACGCCCATTGTTGCACCGTGTAAATCAGGAAATTCCATAGTCACAATAATTCCGCCTGTTGTTTTTGTAATCGGTGCATCTAATGTTGTCGCCTTTCCCGTAAATGGTCCGCCCATGATGATTTCGCCATATTCTCCGTCAATTCCGCCGGCTCTCTCAATCAATTCTTCCACACTCGTTCCAACAGGAACATCTTTGAATACATGCGGTTCATTTCCACCGTTCAATTTGCCGATTACTGTCAGATTTTTGCTAAAGCAAGGTTTTCTTTCTTCAATCGCTTCTGTAATTCTCGCTAATGTTTCTACATTGATTACAATTGATTTTGCCACTGAAGGAAGTTCTTCCGGTTTCAATTCAATACCAAGGCATTCTCTTACTACCGCTCTTTCTTCTCCCATCGGATAAATATCAGGAAGTAAGTGAATAGAAATTGCTTCTTCATCTTTCAGTGCTTCTTTTAATGTCTGAACTGCTTTCTCGTTTTTCTTCTTAATAGCAAAAATTGCTTTTGCCGCATTGGAAATTTCCATTGTGTATTTCACACCGCGAACAACTTTGTCGCACTCTTCTTCAATCTGCTGAATGTTATGACGAAGTCCCGGCTCACATTCTGCCGCATTGATGAGAATGTATCCTCCTTGTAAATCCGTTCCGATTTTCACTCCTGTAGGGAAACCAGCTCCTCCCATACCTACAATTCCGGCTGCTTTGATCATGTCGAGTTTGCTTCCTTCTTCAATCTTCTCAAACTCTTCACTCTGCACTTCATCCGGTCTGATGATAATTCTGTCTTCCAAAACATCTATAACTTCACCGTAAACACTTGAGAAAATATTTGCTCCAAGTCCTGTCGGTGTTGCAATCAATGTTCCTTTCTTTACTTTATCACCACTTTTTACAGTTGCCTGGCAAGGTGCACCCACGTGTTGTCTTAATAGAATCTGTACATCTTTCATGACACCATTCTCCTTTTACCTTTATAAAAATTTTACAGAACGTGACGTCCTGTAATTTATTGCTTTTCTCTATAATGTTCTATTCATTTTTCAAAATAATTCGTATTATTTTTAACATTCTTTTGGCGAGGGTATGTGGGAATCGAACCCACCCAGGACGCTCTTAACGCCCAACACTAGTTTTGAAGACTAGGAGGCACACCAGTTACCCATCTACCCTCATGTCATTTTACGCTTTTAGACTACCATAATTCGCTCTGTATTTCAAGTTATTTTTTCTTTTTTTGACATTTTTATTCTAACCAAATAAACATTGACTTTTCAAGGGTTTTCAAGCATAATAACTATATAGAATTGAACTCAATACTAGAATACGGACTAGAACACGGTCTATTTGTTATTTTTTTGTCGTTTTTAACCGTATTTTTTGCTTTTTCCATAACTATTTTATCGGAAATATGCCTGATTCTTTTCGCGGAATACATTTGCCGTATTCCATATATAGATTTTGTCTATAATTAATTTATATTATTCATTATTATAAGGAGGAACGGATATGTCATTAAATCCAACACTTAACAAAGAGCGATTTGAAGTTGCATTTACTGTAGTTGATTCACATACTGTAGGTGAATTTACACGAATCGTATTATCAGGTTTCCCTGAATTAGAGGGAGATACTATGATGGAACGCAAAAATTTCCTTGTAAATCACTGCGACCATTACAGAACAGCATTAATGCTTGAACCAAGAGGACACCACGATATGTTCGGTGCTATTTTAACTGAGCCAATCAGCGAAGAGGCTGATCTGGGTGTTATTTTCATGGACACAGGCGGATACTTAAATATGTGCGGACACGGAACTATCGGTTCTGCAACAGTTGCCGTTGAAACAGGTCTTGTTCCTGTAACCGAACCATATACAGAAGTAGTATTGGAAGCTCCGGCAGGAATTATCCGTACAAAAGTAAAAGTTGAGAACGGAAAAGCAGTAGAAGTTACTTTAACAAACGTACCTGCTTTCTTATATAAAGACAACCTTTCTGTAGAAATTGACGGTGTTACAATCCCATATTGTATTTCTTTCGGCGGAAGTTTCTTCGCATTAGTAGACGCTTCTAAATTAGGATACAACATCGGACCTTCAGCAGTTCCTGCTCTCCAGACTTTAGGAATGAAGATGCTTGAAAAAATTAATAAAGAAATTTCTGTTCAGCATCCGACACTTGACATCAACACAGTAGACCTTGTAGAATTCTACGGTCCTACACCAAATCCTGAAAATGCAGACATGAGAAACGTTGTTATCTTCGGCGAAGCCCAGGCTGACCGTTCACCTTGCGGAACAGGTACAAGTGCTAAACTTGCAACTCTTTACGCTTGGGATGAAATTAAAATCGGAGAAGAATTCCGCTATGAATCTTTCACAGGTTCTGTATTTAAGGGTATCATTAAAGAAGAAGCATCTGTAGGAGATTTCAAAGCAGTTATCCCACAGATTACAGGAAGCGCATATATTACAGGTATGGGAACATATGTCATTGACCCTACAGATCCACTAAAATATGGTTTCTCAATAGGATAAGGAGGTTTAGGCAAGTGCCACGCAAACGCCAATCCCCAAAAAGCAGGATAGTCAAAGCCGCATGGAATCTCTTCTACAAAAATGGCTATGAAGAAACTACGGTAAATGATATTATTGCTGCTTCCAAAACATCAAAAGGTACGTTTTATCACTATTTTAAAGGAAAAGATGCTCTTTTGAGTTCTCTTTCCTACCTTCTTGATGACAAATACGAGGAACTAACAGGAATAATTAATCCCGACTTATCGGCGTATGATAAACTGCTCTTTTTAAATCATGAATTATTTTATATGATTGAAACGAGTATCGATGTGAATTTACTTGCTTATTTATATTCTTCCCAGTTAATTACAAAAGATAAGAAATCTTTGCTGGATAAAAAGCGTTATTATTTCACATGGATTACGGAGATTATTGAAGACGCATTAAAAAGAGGTGAATTTCATCCGGCAAACAGTGTGTCTGATTTAGTAAAACTTTATACAATGTATGAACGTTCTCTTCTTTATGATTGGGCTTTATGTAAAGGAAAATATTCTCTTACAGAATATAGCGACAAACTTCTGCCTCATGTTTTGGACAGATTTAAAGAAGAGATATAAAAATGGGAGAAGACCTTTTGTCTTCTCCCATTTATTTTAACTTAATTTTACTTCTTTTGCCTCTTCCGGCTTAAAGTCATTTCTTAAATCGTAAATGTTGTGTCCGGTAGATTCTCCAAGAACTCTTCCTTCCAAAGAATAGCAGCGGATAAATCTCTTTCCATCAATGCTTGACCAATGTTCCACATCCCATGTGAGATAACCGTCTTCATCCGTTTTCTTTCCTTCTAAATATAAATCTACCTGACGTCCACCCGAAGCCATAAGTTTGATTAACTCTTCTTCGGTAGCCTCTAACTCCACTTTATTTACTGTATCATAAACTTTCATTTTATTCGCTCCCGTCTAGTTAATATATCCTGCTTTTTTCAATTCTTCTTCTGCTTTAACTAAATTTGCATCGGATACAAGAACAATCGGTCCTGTACATCCCATTCCGCTTTCTGCATAGATATTAATTTTCCAAAGTGTTTTAACTGCATCTTCCAAGTCCATAACTTCAATTCCAGGAATCTGTGCCGTTACAACTTCTTTTGGAGGTTCTTTTACTTCTTCAGCCTCAACAGGTTTTGCTGCATTTTTATGTGCATTCAAAATTTCTTTCAGACCTGCTTTATTTGCAGCCTCAAATTCTTTCTTAGCAACCTCAAATACTTTTCCTCGCACAAGTTGACCTGCATAACGGATTGCATTTGCAATAACAGGAGCACCTGACGCACGGGATACAATCATAACAAGTTGTTCATAACCTTCGCCAATTCCTGGGCCATAACCGAATCCTGTCGCCTCAAAACTTCCTCCTGTTGTGAAAGAAGATAACATTTTTACAAGGATATTTCCTGTAAGAGAGTCTGTTACCATAATATCAGGAGATGCCTGCAATACGTCATTTCCTCTCATTACACATCCACCATCTGCTCTTCCCGATTCAGCAAAAGTAATATCGTATCCGTTTTCCTTAAGTTGTTTTAACGCTTTTTCAGTCTGACGTGCACCATCGACATTTAAAATACCAACTGTAGCATTTTTCTTTCCACAGGCTTTCGCTGTAATAATTCCATAAATAGCATTTTTAATCATGCCTTCAATACGGTCTGTACTTGATGTTCCTGTTGTATTTGCGATAAACATTTCTTTTGCAGTTGCAGGTGTCACACAACGACCTACTGTCGAAACACCAATAGGGAACGGGAAGTGCATTGTTACCGCACCGTCAACCTCTCCGTTTTTAAGCATTTCTTCCATTTTTTTGTGACCTTCCTCATCATCAGCCACTTTAATTGTCGTTACACCTTCCGCCTCTAATGTACCGATATAATAAACATCAATTCCGTCTTTTGCTGCTTCCACAGCCGCAGCCATAGAGTTTTCTTCTCCATGTTCGCTTCCCATACCTGTCAGGGCAATTTTCGGACGCTTTCCAAAACTTCCTGTTTCCAGCCCCTGTGCAATTTCCATAAAGGTGGAAGCAATCATTTTTTCTACACTATTTGCCATTTTTTCCACCTCTCTATTCTGCCATAAGAGTTTCTGCAAAATCTTTCATTGCTTTTGCAATTAATCCTTTTACTTCTTCTTCAGAAACACCTGCGTTTTCTTCTGCACCTGTGTTTGCCTGAATTACGAATGATACTCCATCAAAAAGGTTTGTCATACGGCCAAGGAATAAACTTCCTTTACCAATAATCATGGCATTTTTGATTTTACCTGCTTTAATATCTTCCACAGCAAATCCAATATAAGGAACACCTGAAGGAATATGTCCTTGTGTTGGAGCCCATCCTGTTAAACCGTGTTTTGCAGCAAATGCAGGTAATTCTTTTCTGTCAAGTTCACCTTTCTTAACTGCCAAAGCAGCAATCATTTTATAATTTGCTAAAGGAACATCTCCTGCTCCTGCCGGTTTTGTAATATCAGGATTCTGCATTTCAGGAGAGTATTTGTCAATATCAGTAATTTTCATTCCAACTTTTTCAAGCGGAGTCGCAACAAGACTTCCGATTACGTTCTGTGGAGCTGAACCTGTGCCAACTGTATGGCGTCCGAGAATATCAAGATTGATTTCAGGGCTTACCCCATCATTTTCAGAAATAATCACACAGAAACCTGCAAGACAGTCTTCTAAAATTGGAAGACCTTTTTTCACATGATCTTTACCGTTCATACCAAGTTTTGCCGTACATCCTCCGGCTGTAACCGCAACACATTTATACGCACCTGATTTTACAAGTGCTGCTGCTTCGATTAATGCGTGAGAAGGTCCTGCACAGAAACCACGAGAGTCAGAACCTGTTGCATTTAAAAGTCCTGCAACTTCTGCTGCCGCTTTCGCAAAGTTACCGCCTCCGCGCTGATTCATATCACCACACGCTTCCTCAGCACAGTCGATTACATATTCGATTTCAGATTTATCAATTCCTGTATTTCTTACTGCATATAATAAGGCAAGCACGCTTGTCGCTTTGCTCATCATATTTTCGTGCATAACATGAGCAGAAAGGTTCACATCAATATCATGTGCTCTCTTAATGCAACCAACTAATTTTCCGTCAATGTAAAGTCCTTCTGCGTGTTCATCATTTACAAGGTGTTCTATTTCACCAAGTTCAACACCCTCTTCAATTTTTTCAATAATATCTTCTGTAATAATCGGATTGGCAGCAAATGCTTCTTTTGTTGCAGCGACAAATTCTTTGTCTAATTTTACAACTTCAAACATATCGCAAGCCTGTACTAAAAGAAGGAATTCATTTTCCGGCATAATTTCACCGTATTTACCAAATCTTTCTGCTCCTTCTTTCACTTTATCATAATAAGGGAACTCAACTTCTGCAAGTTCATCCGGATGTGCATTTCCAATATATACCTGATTCGGCCAATAATTTACACATTCTTCGTAAGAACGAAGATGGCTGTTTAATTCTTTTAAATATTCAGATTCTGGGTTGACAACTCTCTCTGTTGTCTGTGTTGTTCCATTATATACTACCATTTGTGGAGTATGTGCCAATACATAACTGGCTCCTTTAATTACACTGTTCATTTGAAGGTTCCACCTTTCTTTTAGATGTTTAAATATTGTTTTTATATATACTAAAAATAAAGATTGTGCATATTTGCACAAATTGCATTTGTTGGTATAGAAAAGTTCATAGAACTTTTCTGATACAATAAAAAGGCGATGAAGTAAGCATTTACTTCATCGCCCATAGAAAACCCAAAATCAAATCAGATTTTCGTTATAAATACTTATCTTCTATAAATATTTACAAAATTGTTCACGAATAGATGACATCTCGCCTACGATATCATCAACATCAAGTACCATTTCCATCATACCAACCTGTTCATCGTAAACTTCTTCATCGAATTCTTCTTTCAATTCTGGTTCACATACATGATATACCGTGAGTCCTAACTCGACCCCAGTCAATGGTCCTGCGAATGTTGGGTCACCTGCAGTAACTGTTTCAGCAGCTAATCCTGCTGCCTCTCCTTCTGCTGCTCCAACGATAACTACTAAATTCTCTGCACCAAATTCATCTGCAAAGTCTTTAACACGTTTCTGATTCTCAAGATCCATTGCACCTGCGCTCGTTCAGACAAAGCATTCAGTTGAAGAAAAAACTACTTCTCCGCCGGCTGTCTTAACACATTCAGCGATAGCAGGTCCTGGTACACCATCACGGTCGCCAATGATGATTACTTTTTTACCATCTAAAATTGCCATGGCTTCTTCTCCTTCCTTTCCATTTATTTTTAGCATTATTTATAGTTGAAATGCTTTCACATTTCCGCAAAAGCCCATAGGCTTTATACGCATATTAAGTATACATACTTTTCGTCAAAAATACAAATTAAATATATTTCTGAATCATTGCTTCAATATTTTCCTGTGTAGCATCATCTTTTACTACTTCATCGATTTTTTCTCCATCTTTGTAAATAGCCATAACAGGAAGTCCTAAAACTTTCTGTCCGATAGCAAGACGACGTGCTTTTGTTGTGTTAAGAGATGTGAATTTTAATTTATCTCCATATTTTTCAGCCATTTCATGAACAAATGGCATCAAAGCCTGACATGGCACACAGCCATCTCCGTAAAAATCTACAAAAACATATCCTTCTGCTTCCAATACCTCAGGCTGAAATGTTGTTTTATCTAAATCTAACATTGTTTTGTCCTCCTTCAAGAAATTATTCCATTTCGTTAATATATTTTTCACACTGTGTTGTGGCAATAGCACCATCTGCTGCCGCTGTTACTACCTGACGAAGACTTTTTACACGAACATCTCCCGCTGCAAATACGCCAGGGATATTTGTACGCATATTTTCATCTGTAGGAATGTATCCTCTTTCGTCTAATTCAAGTCCTTTGCCTTCAAAGATTTTTGTGCTTGGCAATGTTCCGATAAATCCGAATACACCAAACATTCCGTCTTCTTCATCCGCTTCAATCTTTGTCAATTCTCCGGTCTTAACATTTTTTACTGTCATTTCTGAAAGAATACCATCTCCGCCGACTTCTTCTACAACCGTATCCCACATAAAGTGAAGTTTAGGATTTTTGAATGCTTTTTCCTGAATAGATTTTGCTGCACGAAGTTCATCACGTCTGTGAATAATTGTAACTTTTCTTGCAAACTTTGTCAGATACATTGCTTCTTCAACAGCAGAATCTCCTCCGCCTACAACGTATACTTCAAAATCTTCAAAGAAGTTTGCATCACAGGTAGCACAGTAAGAAACACCTTTACCCATGAATTCTTTTTCACCTTTGCAGCCAATCGGTCTTGCGAACGCACCAGTTGCAATGATAAGTGTTTTACCACAATATTCTCCTTTTGCACTGATTAATTTCTTTACATCGCCTTCAAGAACTACATCATTGATAACATCAGTAACACGTTCTACACCGAATTTTTCACATTGCTCTGTCATTCTTGCGATTAAAGAAGGTCCTGATTCTCCTTCTACAATCTGTCCCGGATAGTTTTCAATCTCATCTGTGATTGCAATCTGTCCGCCGTCTTTCCCTTTTTCTACAATCAATGTAGACATACGGGCTCTCCCTGCATACAGACCTGCCGCTAATCCGGCAGGACCTGCACCAAGGATAACTACGTCATAAATCTTGCTCATAACGTTCTCTCCTTCTCGCTGTTATTATTCAAAGATTGTCTGGTCTTCAACTTCTACTGTCAATGCGTGAAGTGCTTTTTCAACTAAGTTTCTACGCAATTTCTTTTCTTCATCTGCTTCTAAAGCAGGATTTCCGAGTGGATGAGGAATTGCTACTGCAGGAACAATTCTGTTTGCTCCTACTGTCATTGAAATAGGAGTTACTGTACATACGTGAACTACCGGAAGTCCAGCACCTTCTACGCCTTTTACCATCGTTGCACCGCAACGTGTACAAGTACCTCAAGTAGAAGTTAAGATAACTGCATCTACTCCGTCATCAATAAGTTTCTGTGCAAATTCTTCTGAGAATGCTTTTGCAGAAGCAACCGCTGTTCCGTTACCAACTGTTGTATAGAATTTATTGTGTAATTTTCCAATCACACCTTCTTTTTCCATGTCACGAAGAACATCTACAGGTAATACACGGTCAGCATCTTCATTAGCATATACAGGGTCATATCCACCATGTGCTGTTTCATATGTGTCTTCTGTTAAATCCATAACACCTGTAATGTCATATTCACCATAATGAGAAGCGTTAGAACTTTCAATGTGGTCAGGATTTCCTTTTGGAACAATACCGCCTGATGTTACTAAAGCAATTGTAGCCTTAGATAAATCTTTGATTGCAGGCATTGGTGGAACTCTGTCAAATGCAGGCATTGGATATTCTGTTGTGAATGGTTTGTTTGCCAATTTTTTTAGTAGCATATCTACTGCACGTCTTGAACCACGTTTTTCTTCAAAGAAGTTTACACGAACACCATTTGGCATATAGTGATCCTGACAAGATGCACCAATTGCTTCTCCTTTTGCTAATTTTAACGCTAAAGGTGCCATATTTGCAACTGCCGCTCTCATACCTGCAGCACTATTTTTTGTAGGTACTGTGTATACTTTATTTTTAAACATATCAGCACCAGGGTTTTCTTCGTACATACCTGTTACAGCAGGAATCCCTAATTCTTCCTGAACTGCATCAGCAATTGTACCACAGGCAACTCCGTAACGTCCTGCGTTAAATGCAGGTCCTGCAACGAATACGTCAGGATTTTCCTCTTTTACCCATGCTAAAATTGTTTTCTTTGCTTCTTCAAGGTTTTCATTAAACCATGAGTCACCACATACGATTGTCGCTGTGATTTCTGCTTCATCTTTAAAACTTGCTTTAAATGCAAGGCCCGGTCCCATTACTTCCCCTTTGTGAAGTTCTGCAGGAATATGAGCCATTTCTTCTCCACCGATATTAGCGAAGAACTGGTTAATATAATGTACTACTTTAATCATTGTCTATTTTCCTCCTTCCCTATCTTGCACTTAAGTAACCGAAACCTGTTTCGTTTGTTGCTCCGGTAATTGCCTGAATTTCAACTTCGATTGTTCCATCTTCACGCAAGCTGTGTTCATTACCACCGGCAATTGTATTTACATAATCTAATGTTCCGATAACTTTGTCAAGTTTTGGAAGAACAATTACCTGATTAGCATTTCCGCCTGTTACTACTGCATCTGCCGCCGCATCTGCATCTGCCAATGACTGAGATTTACCGTCACGTCCTGCATATTCGTCAGTAATGATAACTGTCTTAATGCCTTCTGCTTCGATTTTCTTACAGTTCATAATAAGGTCTGTATCCGGATTACCAAATCCTTCCTGAGATACAACTACACCGTCAAGGTCTAATAAGCGGCATAATTTTGCTGTCCAGTCAGATGAACGCTGTTTATCAGCTAAATATACATTTTCATTTGTTAAAATGTGTGCTACAAAGTTAAGTGTTTTTCCGTGTTCTGCAAATAAGTCATGTACAACAGGATTGTTTTCATGAACATATGTTGGGTTTTTATCACAAGCAGATACACAGTTACCTGAAACGATTGCCCCATCCATAACTTCCGTTGGTGTCATCATTGTAGATAATGTTTTCTTAGCGTCTACTCCGTATACATATGTGTCATGTAATAACCCCTGTGACTGTAACATCTGTACATATGCAACTCTTGGAAGTCCAGGTAATTTTTCAGCGCCTTCCATAATTCCATATGTTTCAAATACTTCTGTTGAATCAGGTGTTAATTCACGTGCTAATTCTCCTAGATATACTGCAACTCTGAATCCTGCAAATCTTACTGCCGGTTCATAATCGTGCTGTTTAAGTCCGTCAACTGGTTCACAAACAACTACTAAGTTATTTAATTTTGAGAAAGGTGTGTAATCAGCGCCAGGTCCTGTCATATCAATGATACCTTCCTGGAAACCAACGATTTTACCTGCTGTTACAACAGCCATTCCTTTTAATGCATATGTTTTTCCTTCACCAACTGTATCTACTTTGTTGATTACTCCAGGGAATACTCCGCCTCTTCCCTCAACTTTTACTCTTGGTTCAATAACATCTTTAACAGGTGTAATTCTTACGCTTTCACCCGGTCTTGCAATATCCAATTTACAACTTTTGATTTTTTCGTCCTCAAGAACGATTGCTTTTACAGCTTCTTCATTAACATAAAGCACTCCGTCTTCAATTTTTGATTCCGGACCAAATTGAATATCTTTAATGTTAATGTGCCCTAATTCTAATCTTCTCACTGTAAATTACCTCCTTTGATTTGTGTTTATATTACTTTAAGCACTTTTCGTGCCAGAGTACTGTTTTACCATGCCGTTGCTGACGGCAATGCACTGCTAATCAGTGTATAGTCAATATATTGGAAATCGTCATAAACATCTTCTGCATATTTATCGGATTTGAATTCAAATTTACCGCAGGAATGTATTGCCTGCTCTATAATTTTCACCGCTTCTTGATTAAGCCCTTTTACTTTTTCGGAAACCATAACGGATTTATACGGTGTTTCGTTCGGCTTGACACTCCCTGAAAGAGGGTGTGTCAGAAGTTCATGTCCCTTATAAATATAATCCCGAACTTTTTTTAATGTGTCTTCATAAGAAATATCTTCGTATTCTACTGTATATTCCTGTCCTAATTTTTCTACGATAAGAGGATTGTTTGTTAAAATAATAAAATCTGCTTTCATGTTCTCACCTGTCTGTCTTTTTATAAAAATGGGACGGTTTAATGCAATACTTCTTTGATTGCCTTTAAGCCGTCCCACCTGTTCCAGTGTCAATTCTTCAACACTCAGTTCAGAGTATGGTCCGCTTTTTGCTCCTTTTGCCTGAAAGTTTCACCCAACACTGACGATTGTCAGGCTTGCATCTTCGGCGGTCATTTGACTCTCTCACAAAAAACATCTTCCCATATTTCTAAATCTTCATTATTCTATTTTTTCTTTTTCATCTGATTTGGTTTGAAATTTTGGAAGTAGTCATTATGTACTTTCTTAACCATTCCGCTCAATGCCCACAGACCTATAACGTTAGGAATTACCATCGCACTGTTAAAGCAGTCTGCCATATTCCATACAAGGTCAACTTTCTGTGCTGAGCCAACTACGATACATACGCATACAAGCACTGCATAAATTTTTACTGCTTTGCTGCCAAACAAGTATTTAATATTTGCTTCACCGAAGAAATACCATCCGATGATTGTTGAAAATGCGAAGAAGAACATACAAATTGCAATAAAGACTTCTCCACCTTTTCCGAATACACTCGAGAAACCAACCTGTGTCAGAGCCGTTCCTGTATAAACTGCATTTGTAAGTGGGTCAATTTTTCCAACCATTCCGCTTGTAAGGATAACAAGTGCTGTCAATGTAAGAACAACGAATGTATCAATAAATACACCCATCATTGCTACAAATCCCTGCTCTACCGGATGATCCACTTTCGCAACTGCGTGTGCGTGCGGTGTAGAACCCATACCAGCTTCGTTAGAGAATAATCCTCGTCCAACGCCTCGAGCCATTGCCCTTGATACTGTCCAACCAAGAACACCACCACCGATTGCCCGTGGATTAAATGCTCCTACAAAAATATCGTGGAATGCTTTCGGAACCATCTCACCATTTACGATAATAACGATTAAAGCACCTACAATGTAGAACGCTGCCATAACTGGAACGATTTTCTCTGTCAGAGAAGCAATTCTTGAAATACCTCCGACAAATACGAACAGAGAAATTGCTGCGATAGCGATACCAATAATCCAAGGATTAATACCGAATGCTGTTCCAAACGCATCACTGATAGAGTTTGACTGAACTGCGTTACCCATAAATCCTAATGCAAATACAATAAGTACTGCAAAGACTGCTGCGAGAACTTTTCCGAATGTTCCCTTAAATGCTGCTCTGATGTAGTATACAGGACCACCTGTTACAACACCGTCATCACCGACTTGTTTGTACTTCTGAGCCATAAGTGCTTCGGCATAGATTGTTGCCATTCCTAAAAATGCACTTATCCACATCCAAAAGATTGCTCCCGGTCCACCCATTGCAATGGCTGTTGCCGCTCCGGCAAGATTACCGGTACCAACCTGTGCCGCAATCGCTGTTGCTAACGCTTGGAAAGAGGACATTCCGTCTTTGCCGGCTTTTCCGCTCTTCTTAAATAAGCCACCAAATGTTCGCTTCCATCCTTCGCCAAATCCTCTGACCTGAATGAAGCCAAGACTGAAGGTAAACCATAGACCTGTACCTACGAGTGCAACTAGAAGAATCTTATCTGCTAATACACCCTGAATCGCCAATACAATTTTGTTTAAATCCAAACAAATCCCTCCTCCTATAAATGTCTTCCATAAACATTATTTATGTTATTTATAATACTGCATTTAGGAGAAAAGTGCAATAAAATTACATAATTCCAGTTTTTTTCGTTAATTTTTCCCTAATCTTTTAAATTAAAAACCATTTTATAGGATTTAGGGTTATAGATTTTTTCTATATTTATGCACATTGCACATATTTTAACAAAGTCGAAAAAAGAAGGCATATCCGCCTTCTTTTCCCCTGACTTATACCATGCATTCGTGGATTTCTTCTTCCTCAATTCCCACTTCCTGCATCACCTTTTTAATCTGTTCCAACTCAGTTAATTCAGCACACCAAGATAATCCGCACCCCGCGGAAATTGTCCGTGGGACAGGGATTAATCTCCCTGAAACCTCATGCTCCTTGCAGGCTTTTTCCATCGCCATAGCATCTGCTGTCGTATGAAACGTTACGACTAATTTTAATTCTTTCTTTCTCATTTTACTCAATTATAATTTCGAATTCTGAGCCTTTCTGTGTGGAAGTCGCTTTCTTTCCATGATCTTTCGCATATTTTTCCACATTTGTCTTTTGATGTGGTTCGCTTACCAACACCTTTACCGGACCTTTTGCTGTTTTTAACGCTTCCGCTGTCAACATAAGCGGTTCCGGACAAGAAAGTCCTCTTGCATCTACTTCTTTCATATTTTTTCCTTCTTTCCTAGAGTATCATATTTTTATTCTTATTTCTAGCGTGTTTTTCTTTTGTTTCCTACAAATGCAATAGCAAACAATAATACAATACAGATAACCGCCGCTACTTTACCTTCTATAGATGGTCCTCCGATAACTGCTGCCGCTTCTTTTGTTGCAGGCGCTGCCGCTGCTGACGCAAGTTTTAAGTTATGGCAAAGCGCTGCTCCTACAAAAAGTCCTGCCACGGTAACCGCTGCATCCGAAGAACCCTGTCCTGCCAAAACAAGTTGACGAAGAGGACATCCTCCGGCAAGTGTTGCCGCAAATCCTACGATATACATTCCAAGAATATTCCATAAGTGCTGTGAATGTGCTACAGGATTTCCAGTGAAACTAAATGCAAAGTTTCCTGTTGCCACATTGTAGATAAGCATAACGCCAAACAATCCGGCAATCACTGTAAATAAATCAAAATTCTTCATTAGGAAAATATCACGAATACTTCCCGCAAAACACATTCTTGATTTCTGAGCAAATGCTCCAAACACAAGACCTCCGATTAAAGCAATCCAAATCGGTGCATGCATACTTCCCGGTCCCATTTTACTGTTGATAAGTAACGGAGAACCGATAGCAACAAGCACTAAAAGCCCTACCATAAGAAGTGGAAGAACTACTCCGCTTGTTTTGTTTGTTTCATGTGCTCTTCCTAAACTAAAACCTTTTTTCAACGCTATCGAACCTGTAACAATACCTCCGCCAAATCCGATTAATGCCACATAAGCATTCAAATCTCCTGCTGCCATACGGATTACCATACGAAGCGGGCATCCTAAGAACAACAAAGAACCAATCATAATCATCATACCAAGTACAAATCTAATCATAGGTGATGATCCTGCTGTAGAACGGTATTCTTTCGTTACTACGGAAATAATAAATGCTCCCAATACGATACCGATAATTTCCGGTCTTACATACTGCACAACTGCCGCCTGATGCATTCCCAATGCTCCCGCTGTGTCGCGGATAAAACAGGCGATACAAATTGCCATGTTCCCCGGATTTCCCGTCATTGCCAATGCAACTGCTACAATTCCGCAGATAACGCCGGCAATGCCTAATTTGACTTTTGAATCTGATAAATTCATTTTCTTTCCTCCTCGCTACTCTTCCTGTGCTAATTCTTCAATTGCCTGAATCGCAATTGCAATTTCTTCCTCTGTATTGTAATGAGAAAAACTGAATCTGACCGCACCCTGTTCCACAGTTCCGAGCGCTTTATGCATAAGCGGCGCGCAATGTGCTCCCGGTCTTGTAGAAATATTGTATGTCATAAGCAGTTCATCACTAACTTCAGAAGAATCATAATCCCCAATATTAAGCGTCACTATCGGACAACGCTTTTTCGTTTCAAAATCACCATACACGTTCACGTTCGGTATATCTTTTACTCCATAATAAAACTTCCACATATATTCAAGTTCTTTCTCCCGAATCGCTTCCATGCCCTTTTTCTGTATATAGGATACACCCGCTCCTAATCCGGCTATTCCGTGTCCATTTAAAGTGCCCGCCTCTAACGCTGTAGGCATCTCCTCCGGATGATGTTTATTATATGTATCTACTCCGCTTCCACCACATTTAAGCGGTCTTAATGCAAGACCGGTTCTGACATACATTCCTCCCGTTCCCTGCGGTCCTAAAAGTCCTTTATGCCCCGTAAAGCAGAGAATATCAATTTTCATTTCCTGTACGTCTATCGGATAAACTCCTGCTGTCTGAGAAGCGTCTACGATAAATTTCAAACCATGTTCCTTGGCTACTGTTCCAATTCTTTTTATATCCAGCATATTTCCCGTCAGATTAGATGCGTGAGTACAGACAATTGCTTTCGTATTCGGACGAATAGCCGTTTCAAAATCTTCATAACAAACCATTCCTGTCCTATCTGCCGGAAGTATAGTCAGTTCTACCCCCTTTTCTTCCATCTCATATAAAGGTCTTAACACTGAATTATGTTCCATTTCGGTTGCAATCACATGATCTCCCAGTTGCAACAGACCTTTTATTGCAATATTCAAACTTTCCGTGGAATTATTTGTAAATACAATCTGTTTCGCACTCTCTGCACCGAAGAACTTCGCCAAAATATCTCTCGTCCCATAAATCGTTCGCGAAGCATCCAAAGAAGCACTGTGTGCACCCCGCCCTGCATTTCCCATAGAATTCATCGCCTGCACAACAGCATCCATGACTTCCTTCGGCTTATGCATGGTCGTCGCCGCATTATCCATATATATCATGCCCGTTTTCCTCTCGTCTTCTGTTCTTATATCATTGCTTTTATTATACCCCTGCTATTTATCCCCGTCTAATTGAAAACCATAATAAAAGCAGTGTGTTTATAGGTTTTTTCTATAAACACACCACTTTCCCTTTTAATAATTGTAAATTTCTTTTACCATTTTGATAAATTTCTCAGTTACATGAGATAATCTAATATCCTTATTGTATACCATATAAATATTTCGGACACTTTCTTCTTCTGCCAACGGAAAACCTAACAGTTTTCCGTTTTCTATCTCACGTTTTGCCGCCAGTTTTGAAATAATGGAAATGCCCATTCCATTTTCTACAGAACGCTTAATTGTTTCCTGATTTTCAATGCTGGCAACAATATTTAAGGCTTCAACGCTGACACCTTTTCTTTTTAATTGTTTTTCTGCCTCTTTTCTAGTCCCCGACCCCTCTTCTCTCATAATCATCGGTTCTTTTTGAATCCATTCAGCATGATTGTCGTTTTTCCGTAAATTTCTAAATCTTTCCTGATTTGGTGTAATAACTATCAATTCATCTTCATAAAACGGCAGATATACACAGTGTTTTCTATCTAACATTGTACCTGTAAATCCGATGTCTGTCTGACGATTTACTACTTGTTCCACTACCTGTGCACTGTCTGTTTCTTTTATTTTGAACTGTTCCTCAGGATATTTGTCACTGAATTTTGCTAATATTTTTGGCAGTAAATACTGTGCCGGTATTGTCGACGCAGAGATTGTAATGCAAGTTTTATCCTCTTCCTCACGGAAAAACGTTTCCTCAATCTCCCTTTCCAATTCTACCATTTTTTTTGCACATTCATAAAGTCTTTTCCCCTCGTCCGAAAGATTTACTTCCTTTGTATTTCGCACAAACAGACGGGCATTCAATTCCTTCTCCAATGAAGAAATGTGTGCGCTTATTGTCGGCTGTGTCAAAAATAATTCTTTCGCTGCCTTAGAAAAACTTTTCTTTTCTGCGACATATACAAACGCCTCTAACTGTTTTAAATTCATTAGTATGCTACCCTTTCGCTTTCTGTCCCATTCCTCTTCGTTATTTTAATGCTGTCCATATATTCTACAATTAACTTAGCGTTCTTCCTGCTTGTTTCCAAAGCATCGCGAATTTCCGCCATGGTAATCAAATCTTTTTCTTTTAACATAGAACAAATAATCTCTTTTGATTTTTCTATATAAGAAGTCAACGTATAAAGTTCTTCGCCCAGTTTGATAATCTTTTTCTCTTCCATAAGGAGTAAAAGAATATCTTCCACCACTTCAAACGGCACTGTCCCAAAATCTATTTCCGAAACTTTCGGAAAATCAAGCCCCGCTTTTTCAAATGTGGTGAGTAGTTTGCTTTCCACTTGCTGATATATCCGGTCTTTTACGATTTCGTGCTGTGGAAGACTTAAAAATTCATTTCTTCTCTTCATCACGCCTTCCCCCACAAGACTTTCCATATATAAATCAAATACATTTGGTTTTACCTTTCTCATGAAAGTCATATGTATTTCCGCCTTTTGCATTCCGTATCGGTACAGATGTTTTTCGTGATATATCTGCAAAGTTTTTATCATTTCCTCCTGCAACATCTTGTCATTATCTCTGTGCCATGTATAACTGTCTTTCTTCATATGGAAAACTTTGATAATTCCTTTTTCTTCTAAAGCATCCACATCCTGTTTTACTTCATCCAAAGATAATGCTGTTATCTTCGCCAATTCCGCCACAGTAAGCATACTGTCCTTGCTGTTTTTGATATGCATTTCAATTATATCTTCTGACGAACCCAATTCTTTTCGTTTCAATTCCTCGATTGTATCTGCATTAAAACGTTTTTTCTTTGTCGGGTTCGGCTCAAGCACAACGCCTCCGCCAATTGTTTCCATAGGAGAATAAAAACGGACAATAAATTTATCCCCTCTTCTAAGAGCAATTTCTTCTTCCAGACGTAATTGCACATACCCGCTTTCTCCCGGACCGATTTCTTCCTTATCAAGCAGTACCGCACGGCATAAGATCTCACTTGTTCCCGTAAATAAATGCAGTCGCGTATGATTTGTCAAAATACGCATGGAGGACGGAAGTATATTCATCTTCACATCTAAAAGCATCGTATTTTTCATATTATTGGGCGGTGCAAGAACACACCCTCTGTGTATTTCACTTTTTTTCATGTTGGAAATATTGATTGCCACACGCTGTCCCGCATAACATTTATCTACATTTTCTCCATGTACCTGAATGCTTCTGATTTTACATTCTTTCCCTATCGGATACATCTGCAAAGTATCTTCCTTGCAAATTGTCCCTGCAAGAAGTGTTCCTGTAATAATTGTTCCAAATCCCGACAATGTAAACACTCGGTCAACCGGTAGTCGCGGAATGGTATGTATATCTTTTTCCACAACCTCATCTGCCGTCAATTGTTCTATCGTTTCAATTAACTCCGGAATGCCTTGTCCTGTTGCCGCCGAAACTTTTACAACAGGAGCATTTTCAAGAAAAGTCCCTTCAAGTTCCTCCTGAATTTCCTCCTCTACAAGTTCAAGCCATTCCTCATCAACTAAATCGCATTTATTCAATACAAGTATACTCTTTTCGATGCCTAATTCCCCCAGAATATCCATATGTTCTCTTGTCTGTGGCATAATTCCTTCATCTGCCGCCACTACAAGCATAACCAAATCCATTCCAACAACACCTGCCACCATATTATTGATAAACTTTTCATGTCCCGGAACGTCAATGATTCCAACTCTGTCACCGCTTTTTAAATCAAAATAAGTAAATCCCAAGTCAATGGTAATTCCTCTTCGCTGTTCCTCTTCCCAACGGTCTGTATTTCTCCCTGTGAGAGCCTTTATCAGCGTTGTCTTCCCATGGTCTATATGACCTGCTGTTCCAATAATGATATTTTTCATATCCGTATAGCCTTTCCTATCGCCCTGCCATCAGGCTTTCTCTTCAAAAATATGTGATTCTTTTAACTCCTGCACGATTGTCTTGAAAAATCTCTGTTCGATTGTACGAACGTCCAATATAATCTTATCGTTCATTGTACGCGGAATAATCGGAATAGGAAGATGACGCATTCTTTCTTCCAATTCTGCGGTTGTAATGCAAGTTGGTTTTATCGTAACCGCCATACTCTCAATACGCTCAAGAGGAAGTGACCCTCCACCAATCTGAGATTCGCATTTTTCCAGCATAATTTCCGCTTCCGGCTTCATCTGTTTTAACATTCTCTGCAATGATTTCGCTCTTTTTGTCACATCTTCCAATGATTCCGTAATCATATGCAATGTAGGAATATTGTTAATTGCCCTTTCTTCTGACAGATATTCATGCAAAATCACATCCAAAGTCGTCGCCGTAAATTTATCAATACGAAGCGCTCTTGTCATCTGATTTTTCTTCATTTTGTCAATGTATTCTTTCTTTCCGACAATGATTCCCGCCTGAGCCCCGCCGAACAATTTATCACCGCTAAAACAGACAATATCTGCACCGTGACGAATTGAATCCTGCACAGTCGGCTCATAGGTTAAACCATATTTACTCAAATCAATAAGTACTCCGCTTCCCAAATCTTCTATAACAGGAAGATGATATTTCTCTCCAAGCGGAACGAGTTCTTCTATAGAAACCGTATCCGTAAATCCTACAATACGGTAGTTACTTGTATGTACTTTCAATAAAGCACCTGTTTCTTCGGTAATTGCCTGTTCATAGTCTGCAAAATGTGTCTTGTTTGTCGTTCCTACTTCCACAAGAGATGCGCCGCTTTGCTCCATCACATCCGGAACACGAAATTTTCCGCCAATTTCCACAAGTTCTCCTCGTGATACGATAATCTCTTTTCCTTTTCCGAGCGTATTCAAAATAAGCATAACCGCAGCAGCATTATTGTTTACCGCCATTGCAGCCTCAGCGCCTGTAATTTTACATAACAGTTTTTCAAAATGAGAATAACGTTCTCCACGTTTTCCCTCTTCTAAATTGTATTCCAAATTAGAGTACCCTGTTGCAATCTCTGCCACATACTGCATATGCTTCGGACTAATTGGGGCACGCCCCAAATTAGTATGTAAAATTGTTCCCGTACCGTTAATAACACTTTTTATATCCGGTGTATTTATGCGAATAACCTTTTTCTCTATGTCTGCTACAAGAGAAGCTATCCTTGCAAACGCCTTTTCTTCCTCTTCACATTCTTTGATGTATTCCCGAAGTGTTTCCAATTCCTCCCGAATTGTTTCCACAACTGTTTCTCTCCCATAAACTGCAATCAGTTCCTGTAACTTTTCATTTTCTAAAAGAATATCCACCTTAGGTATATTGCGATATAAAAGATTTTTGTTCATTATTTTTTCCTGCTAACGAAGACGAATGAGTTTTTCGTCTTTTTCTACTACCTTTCCTATAATCGATACTTTCGTATCCATTTTCTTTTCTTCAAATTCTTTCATGATATTTTCCACTTCTTCCGGCGGAACACTAATCAAAAGTCCTCCTGACGTCTGTGGGTCATACAATAAATCCACATAATGTTCCTCCACCTGTGACATATCCACCTGTTTTCCTGAATATCCTCTATTCTTATATGCTCCTGCCGGAACAAGTCCCATTTTTGCATAAGAAATCGCATCTTCAAAATAGGCAATATCTTTTACATGAAGTTCAAAGGTCACATCACTTGCAACCGCCATTTCCACACAATGTCCCAAAAGTCCAAAGCCTGTAATATCCGTACACGCATTGACCTGATGGTTTTCCACAACTTCTTTTGCTTTTTTATTTAAAGATGCCATCGCAACCGTAACTTCCTTAATGGCTCTCTCCGAAGCCATCTCCGCTTTGATTGCCGTGTTGACAATTCCATTTCCAATCTGTTTTGTCAAAATAAGAACATCTCCCGGTTTACAACCGTAATTTTTGAAGATTTTATCAGGATGTACAAAGCCGGACACGCATAAGCCATATTTAGGCTCATCGTCCTGCACGGAATGTCCTCCAACTAAGACCGCTCCTGCCTCTTTCACCTTATCGGCGCCACCCGCCAATATTTCTCCAAGCACTGACGGATCCAGACAATTCGGGAACCCGACAATGTTCAACGCAATCTTTGGTTCTCCTCCCATGGCATACACATCACTCAAAGAATTTGCTGCCGCAATCTGTCCAAACATATAAGGGTCATCTACTATCGGGGTGAAGAAGTCGACCGTCTGAATGAGTGCGATGTCGTCTGTTACTTTGTAGATAGCTGCATCATCGGAAGTTTCAATTCCTACCAATAAATTGTCATCGTGAAACTTAGGTAACTTACCCAAAACTTGAGCAAGGGTCTCCGGACCTATTTTAGCGGCTCACCCTGCTGTCTTTGTCATCTGTGTTAATTTCATGTTTGAATTCATCTGCCTTCTCCTTTCCCCTTTATTGCTATGGCTGCACAATTTTTGCTGCCCCTGCCATTTTTTCTACGATTGTGTACATATTTGTCACAGAACCAACTGCCAACTTATCTGTTAAATTATAATAATTCAGACAAGTTCCACAAGTTAAGATTTCTACTCCCTGCTCTGCAAGATGTTTCAAATCATCAAGGCAATCCGAACCTTCTGCCGTAAGTGTAGCTCCTCCATTATAGAACAACATTGTTTTCGGAAGTGTTTCTAACTGTGTCACCGCAAAAATAAATCCTTTAATAAGCACTTTTCCAAGTTCATCATTACCGCTTCCCATACGGTCTGAGGAAACAACAATAACTGTATTATCTTCTTTCTTTGTATCACAGTATGTTTCTTCTATTTCTTCTTTAATTGCTCCGTTCATTTCGATTGTTATTTTATATTCCTTCTCGGCAACCTTCTCAGAAGTAACCACGCCTCCTGCTGAAGATGCCATTTTCGTTACATTCTGTACAGCAACTTCATTATCAACAGATACTTCGATTACTTCCGGTCCTGTCACTTCCTGCATTGCCTTTTTTGTTTTAATTACCGGAATCGGACAATTATCGCCCATTGCATTTACTTTTATCATTCCTATATCACCTTTCCTTATTTCTTAAGAATGTCCCTCTTTTTTCATTCTTCACCCATAGAATTATTTTATCACTCCCATTTAAAAAGGTAAACCTAAAAATATCTATACTTCCCTTTTAATTCTTGATATAATAACTTTATATGAAATGAAATTGATACGAAAGGATTTTAATATTATGTGGATAGCAGACGGCTGGAAAGATTATGAAGTAATAGACTCCTCCAATGGAGAAAAACTGGAACGTTGGGGGGATTATATCCTTGTCAGACCTGATCCGCAGGTTATATGGGATACCCCTAAGACAAATAAAGGCTGGAGAAAAATGAACGGTCATTATCACCGCAGCAAGAAAGGCGGTGGCGAATGGGAATTTTTTGATTTACCTGAACAATGGCAGATTCACTATAAAGATTTGACATTCAACCTGAAACCATTTAGTTTCAAGCATACCGGACTTTTTCCTGAACAGGCGACAAACTGGGACTGGTTCTCAGAAAAAATCCGCAATGCAGGACGTCCGATTAAAGTGTTAAATCTATTTGCTTATACAGGAGGCGCTACACTAGCGGCAGCAAGTGCGGGAGCAAGTGTTACTCATGTGGACGCTTCAAAAGGTATGGTTACTTGGGCAAAGGAAAACGCTGTTTCCTCAGGACTTAAAGATGCACCTATCCGCTGGCTTGTAGATGACTGCGTCAAATTTGTCGAGAGAGAAATCCGACGAGGTAATCACTATGATGCCATTATTATGGATCCCCCTTCTTACGGGAGAGGACCTAAAGGAGAAATATGGAAAATCGAGGACGCCATTCACCCATTAATAAAACTCTGTACACAGATTTTATCCGACGATCCTCTTTTCTTCCTAATTAATTCATATACAACAGGGCTTGCACCTTCTGTTCTCACTTATATGCTTGCAACAGAATTGAAAAAATTTAACGGATTTGTAGAAGCACAGGAAATCGGACTTCCGGTTTCAAGCAATGGGCTTGTTCTCCCTTGCGGTGCGTCAGGTCGTTGGGAAAGGAAGTAAGAAAATGAAAAAATTCAGAAAAATTGTAGCAATTGAACCTGTCAATATGCTCCCTTTCGGAGAAGAAAAATTCCGTACACATTGTGAGGAACTTATTTTATTTAACGATATTCCTTCCTCAGCAGAAGAAGTGATTAGACGTATCGGTGATGCTGACTGCCTTTTAGTCAGTTACACTACTTCTATTACGGAAGAAATTTTATCTGCCTGCCCAAATCTAAAATATATCGGAATGTGCTGTAGCCTTTACTCTGAAGAAAGTGCAAGTGTGGATATCCGATACGCACGAGAACACGGCATTACAGTAACAGGTATACGTGATTACGGTGACAACGGAGTTGCCGAATATGTAGTAGGTGAATTAGTAGAAGTATTGCATGGATTTCACGGCAAAAAATCATTTTTTGATGAGCCCGCCGAACTGACAGACCTAAAAGTTGGTGTACTCGGTATGGGAACAACAGGTCAGATTGTGGCAAACGCTCTCCGTTTCTTCGGTTCATGCGTTTCTTATTACAGTCGCACAAGAAAAGAAAGTATAGAAGAAAGTGGTATTGTCTACAAAGATTTGCACCCCCTTCTCAAAGAATGTGATATTATCTGCTGTTGCCTGAGTAAAAACGTTACCCTTCTTTATGAAGAAGAATTGGAGATTCTGGGCAATCACAAAATTATTTTCAACACGGCACTTAGTCCTTCGTTTGATGTGAATGCAATGGAAAAATGGCTTTCTCACTCTGAAAATCACTATTACTGCGATACTCTTATGGCAGTGGGAAATACTGATTTCCTCTCTCTTCCAAACGTCCACTGTGCCAAACAATCAGCAGGAATGACAAGACAGGCTGTAGAAAGATTAAATCAAAAAGTTCTCGATAATATGGAACAATATTTACAACAATAAATACATATGCAAAAGAGGAGAAACCTTTAAATAGTTTCTCCTCTTTTTTATTCCCTCGCTTCTCTTCTCAATATATCAATCGCCTCATCCAGCGTACCAATCACTCTCCATGCCTTATAACGCGTTTCGCTGTCCGGCTGAACTAAATCCGGAACCATAATAACGTCCACTCCCGCAGCCGTGGCAGATTCTACCCCCGCAGGTGCATCTTCAAAAGCAACGCAATATTCCGGTCTTACTCCTAAAAATCTACAGGCTTTCTCATAAATTTCCGGATCCGGCTTTGATTTCGTCACCATATCCCCACATACAAATACGTCAAAATATTCATACAGTCCTGCCTTTTTGAACATCTCCTCAACATATGGTCTTCTTGATGAAGTGACTACAGCCATATGATAACCTAACTGTTTTGCATAATGAATTAATTCTCTCGCACCCGTCTTAACTGTCAGACCTTCCCTTTCCACAATACCATAAAAATTTTCTCTCGCCAAATCTCTAAATTTTTCATTCGGAAAATCTTCACCAAATACACCCTTAAAATATTCGCCTCTACTCTTTGCATTCATGCCAAGTGTATTATAAATATGGTCGCCGATATTTCCATATCCCAAAATATTTCCTGCCATATTCCATGAACGCTGCACAACCTTTTCGGAATCAAAAATCAATCCGTCCATATCAAATAATAGTGCTTTTAACATACACCCACCCTCCTTCTTTATGATTTTATCGCCTGATAAATGTAAGAAACCGGCAATCCGACTACATTATAATAATCTCCTTCGATTTTCTCTATAAATGGTGCAAACTGTCCCTGAATGGCATATGCTCCTGCCTTGTCCATATATTCGCCCGTATCCAGATAATTATTTATTTCTTTTTCACTCATCGGATAAACAAACACTTTTGTTTCCACCGCATCATTTATCGTTTTCTTATTACCACTTTCATCATAACACAAAATGGCAACTCCCGTATAAACTTTATGCACTTTTCCTTGTATGCTTTTAATCATTTCAAAAGCCTCCACCCTGTTTTTCGGTTTTCCAAGCACCTTACCTTCATGGGCAACGATAGTATCTGCTCCTATAACGATGATGTCTTTTTTCTCTACCATCTCCGAAACATGATCTGCCTTTAAAAGTGACAGTTCTTTTACAATTTCCTCCGGTCTGCTACTCTCATAAATTTCCTCTTTATCGCTCACCAAAATCTCAAACTGCATCCCTATCTGTTCCAAAATCTCTTTTCTTCTTGGAGAAGCCGATGCCAAAATAATCTTTTTCAATTCCTTTTCCTCCTCATATGTATGTACAAAAAACACCCGCATAGCAGGTGTTTCCAATCTCTTATCTTTCTTCTAATTTTTGAATCATTTCTTCACAAATCTGAAGAACTGTTTTCTTATCGGTATTCACTGTAACATCTGCAGCCATTTCATACTTGTCAGACCGTTCTTCTAACATTTGGCAAATCCACTCTTTGTTTTTCTTTCCTTTCAACAATGGACGTTCTTCATTTTCCTGTACTCTCTGCAAAATTTCTTCCGGTGATGCAGTAAGAAGAACAACCTTCCCCTGTTTTTTCAACTTTTCAACATTCTCTTCACGAAGTACAACTCCTCCTCCGCAGGAAATAACGATATGGTCTTTTACTTGCAATTCTTCGAGAAGTTCTGTTTCCATTTGACGAAAATATTCTTCACCGTATGTTGAAAATATATCTTCCACAGACATTCCCGAACGTTTTTCAATCTCCTTATCCATCTCCACCACATCCATGGCAAATCTCTCACCCATATATTTTGCCAATGTTGTTTTTCCCGTTCCCATAAAGCCTATCAGGACAATATTATGAGGAAAAAGTTTCTTTCCCTGAATGCGTTTCCAGTTCCATGCAATACATGAAAATACATCCATAATTTCCTCTTTATATGGATTGCCTTCTAACTTCTCCTCCAGCCTTTTCATTCTCTTTTCTCTCTGCATCGGCTGTAAAATAAGCATTCCGTGTTCTTCTTTATATTCCAGCATTTTTTCAAAAATATTACTTCTTTCTGTCAAATCTTCAATTATTTTCTCATCACACAATGCAAGTTGTTCTCTGTATAATTCCAAATCATTCATACTTTTCTTTCCTTTCCTCTTTCATGGAAATTGTAGTTATTTAATTATATACAGAGTATACAAAACTCTTGAATATTCTGCAACAAAAAAATAGAGAGCAAAAACTCTCTATTTTCATCCCTTTGCTAAAAATGGACCTGAGGGGAATCGAACCCCTGTCCGAAAGCCCGTCCATTCAGGCATCTCCCATCACAGTCATCATTTTAATATTCCCTCCGCTGACCGTCTGATGACGAACTGTCAGTTTCAGTAGCTTCATCAATTCTTCCATTCCCTCAAAGCTTTGGAAACGAAGTACCTCACCTCGTCGAAGCCGGTTCCTTAAGCAGTGAGCGACTTAAGACCGACTGCTGCCACTAGGCAGCGTACGCTAAATTTTCGTCTGCGTTTAATTTTAATTTGCGGATTGTTGTGCGGTTCCGCACCGCAGATGGCTTCCCAAACTTCAGAACCCCCGTCGAAACCAGTACAAGCCCTGAATGTCAGTACTTATTTGGTTTAATACAGATACATTATAGTGTAGCACTTTTCACTTGTCAAGGCACTGCCTAGTCCAAACCGAGAATTTCCGCCAAAACTTCTATCATAATTTCATTTGTGCATGACTTCACATATCCCATCATATGCAGAGAAATCTCGTCCTGCTTTTGTGCCTCGGTTAATTTGTCATTATGTTTTGTCTGATCAATCAGTTGAATTAACTGAGGAGTCAGTTCCTCATAAATTTCCACTGTCGTTTCCGTCACTAATTTACTCAACGCCTCTTTTGTTGTAGGTACCATATTTCCTCCTATCCCAGATTGCGAATTTTAAATTCTCTCTGTGCCTCTCTCTTTTGATCTTTTTTTGCAATATCATCGCGTTTATCATATAACTTCTTACCTCTCGCAAGTCCGATTTCCACTTTTACCAGACTTCCTTTAAAATAAACTCTCAAGGGAACGATTGCCATTCCCTTTTCTTTTGTCTTACCAAGCATTTTATTAATTTCAGACTTGTGTAGAAGAAGTTTCTTTACGCGAAGAGGATCTTTATTAAAAATATTTCCTTTTTCATACGGACTGATATGCATTCCATAAATAAACATTTCTCCATTTTCAATACGGATAAAAGATTCTTTGATACTGCATTTTCCCATACGGAGTGATTTTACTTCCGTTCCGTGAAGAGAAATTCCTGCCTCGTATGTGTCTAAAATAAAATAATCGTGATACGCTTTTTTATTATTTGCAATTAGTTTTCCCTCTGTCTTTGCCATAATCTACTCTCCTTCTGCAAGTTCAAAATCAATTGTTCTCTGTAACTTGTCTACATCCAACACACGAACATTTACGGTTTGTCCGAGTTTATATACTTTATTTGTATGCTCGCCCACCATCTCATATCTCTCTTCGTAATAATTATAATGGTCATCACACATATTTGTCACATGAACAAGCCCTTCTATCGTATTGGAAAGTTCAACATACATTCCCCATTTTGTTATGCTTGAAATAACACCTTCAAAAACTTCTCCTATATGGTCTTCCATATATTCCGCCTTTTTCAGTTTTACTGTTTCACGTTCCGCCTCTTCCGCCCGTCTTTCCATTTCGCTGGAATGTTTTGCTACTTCCGGCAAAATTCCTTCGTAATGCTCCCTACGGTTTACATTCATGCGTCCCCGTATATTTTCTTTGATAATGCGGTGGATTTGTAAATCCGGATAACGTCTGATTGGCGAAGTAAAATGGCAATAATACGGCGCTGCAAGTCCAAAATGCCCGGTATTGTCCGGAGTATATTTTGCCTGTTTCATAGAGCGTAATGCTAATCTGCTGATTAACATTTCTTCCGCTGTTCCCTCTACTTTCGTCAGGAGTTTCTGAACTTCTTTCGGTCTTACCGCATTGTTTGCAATATGGAGTGAATGCCCAAAATTATTAATAAAAATTGCCAATTTTTTAATTTTCTCTTCATCCGGTGTTTCATGCGTACGATATACAAACGGTATTTCCTGCCAAAAATAGTCTTCCGCCACTGTTTCATTGGCAATCAGCATAAAGTCCTCAATAATCTTTGTCGCCACATTTCTATCATACGGTTTTAGTTCCAATGGTTTACCGTTTTCATCAAGTATCATTTTTGTTTCGGGAAAATCAAAGTCAATCGAACCTCGTTTTTTACGTTTTCCACGCAAAATACCTGCCAATTCCTCCATCAATTTAAACATGGGATAAAATTCTTTATATTTCTCAATTTCCTGTTCGTCATTATCTTCCAAAATCTTTTTCACGCTCGTGTAACTCATTCGTCTATTAACACAGATTACCGTTTCCGCTATTTTATGGTCAATCACCTCGCCCTTCGGGGTAATCGTCATAATACAACTGAGCGCAAGTCTGTCCTTACCTTCATTTAAGGAACAAATACCGTTTGAAAGTGCGTGCGGCAACATTGGTATGACCCTGTCTGCCAGATATACACTAGTTCCACGCTTATACGCTTCTCTGTCCAATGCACTTTTTTCCTGCACATAGTTTGCCACATCTGCAATATGCACCCCGAGTAAATAATTGTCTTCCTGTCTTCTTATGGAAATAGCATCGTCCAAGTCTTTTGCGTCCTCTCCGTCAATCGTCACCATATCCCAATTGCGAAGATCCATTCTACCGGCCATATCTGCAGGAATAATTTTATCTCCTACACGTTCTGCCTGATTCATCACTTTCTCCGGAAATTCTACAGGCAAATCAAACGCTTTCACAATCGACATAATGTCCGTTCCCGGTTCATTGATATGACCGATAATTTCCATAATTTTTCCTTCCGGTTTTTTCCCTTCCCTGCCGTAAGATGTCAGTTCCACTACAACTTTATGGCCGGTTACCGCACCTTTCGAGCGTTCAAGCGGTACAAATACATCCTGTGAAAATTTTGCATTATCGGGTATAACAAAACCAAAATTTTTATTTCGCTGAAAATATCCGACCAGTTGTGTCGTCCCGTGCGATAAAATTTTCGTAATCTTTCCCTCTCTGCGTTTTCCTTCCGGTGCCGCCTTAATTATGACTTCCACATTATCTCCGTGAAACGCTCCGTTAATATCGTCCTCTGAAATAAATATATCTTCATCTTCGCCTTCAATCGTAACAAATCCAAAACCACGCTGATGTGCCTGATACGTTCCGATAAGACTTTTCGCTTCGCCTTTTACATATTTACCCTTCTTAGAAACTCTGACTTTCCCTTCCGTTTCAAGAGCATCCAAAATCTTTTTCAGTTCCCCTCTCTCTTCTTTGGGAACTTGCAGAAGAATGGCAAATTCTTTTATCTTCATCGGAACATAAAACTCATCACAGATAAAATCATATATCATCTTTTTTCTTTTCTCAAAAATCTCGTTCACCTTTTCACTTCCTTTCTTCTTTGCAACATAAAAGGAACACCCTACCTAATAGAGTGTTCCACTTTCTTTCATCATACATTATGCAAATACTTTTAAGTTCAAAACTGCTGCTAATACAACAAATAAAATTGCTAAGAACTTTGTAGATTTCACTAAAGCACCTTCCATAGAACGTCCTTTATTCTGTCCCCAGTAAGTATCGGCAGCACCGCTGATTGTTCCAAGCCCTGCTGATTTACCTTCCTGAAGTAGTACGATTGCTGTCAATGCGATACAGTCTATTGCAAATAAAATTGTAATTACCATTTTTAAAATTTCCATTCAAATACACCTCCTACGGATAACACTAGGATTAGTGTATCATAAACACTGTCAAATGGCAAGATTTTCTTTAAAAACATTCCTATATTTTGCCGTTTCTGCCAATTCTTCTTCAATTCTTAAAAGTTGATTATATTTTGCCGTCCGCTCTGAGCGACATGGCGCTCCCGTCTTAATCTGTCCGGCATTTAATCCAACCGCAATATCCGCTATTACGCTGTCTTCCGTTTCGCCTGAGCGGTGAGAAATAACTGCTTTGTAACCTGCATTTTTTGCCATTTCCACCGCTTTTATCGCCTCCGTAAGCGTTCCAATCTGATTTACTTTAATCAAAATAGAGTTGGCAACGTGTTGCCTTATACCTCTCTCCAACCTGTTCGTATTTGTGACAAACAAATCATCTCCCACAAGTTGAATATCCTGACCAAGTCTTGTCGTAAGCAACTCCCAACCTTCCCAGTCTTCCTCATCAAGCGGGTCTTCTATAGATACAATAGGAAATTCCGCCAAAAGTTCCTCATAATAATCAATCATTTCTTCCGTCGAATATTCTTTTCCCTCTCCGGCAAACACATATTTATTCTCTTCCTTATTATATAATTCGGATGCCGCCACATCTAACGCAAGCACAACATCCTTTCCCGCCTTATATCCCGCTGTTTCTATTGCCTGCACAATGAAAAATAACGCTTCTTTTGCATTTGAAAGTTCAGGTGCAAAACCTCCTTCATCCCCCACAGCTGTTTTCTTCTTTTCTTCCTTTAAAATTCCTTTCAGTCGATGATAAACCTCCGCTCCTATCCGCAGCGCTTCCCTAAAACATTTTGCCCCTACCGGCATAATCATAAATTCCTGAATATCTATAGAGTTATCTGCGTGGCGTCCGCCATTTAAAATGTTCATCATCGGAATCGGCACTGTATCAGCGTTTACTCCGCCCAAATATCTGTAAAGCGGAATATCAAGTGCTTTCGCCGCTGTCTTTGCCACTGCAAGTGAAACTCCCAGCATGGCATTTGCTCCTAAATTGGATTTATTTTCTGTTCTATCTATTTTCAGAAGAATACCGTCTATTTTCTCCTGTTCAAAGACATTTATTCCTATAATTTCACGTGCAATCGCATCATTGACATGATGAACCGCCCTAGCCACCCCTAGTCCATTATATCTCTCATCTCCATCGCGAAGTTCCACCGCTTCATATTTTCCCGTGGATGCCCCAGAAGGCACAGATGCTCTTCCCACAATATTTTCCCCCACAAGAACTTCCACCTCAATTGTTGGATTTCCTCTTGAATCTAAGATTTCTCGTGCGTATATATCTTGAATTGGTAAATTTTTATACATGATATTTTCCTCCTTCTGTATCATATTATTACCAAGATATATGTTCTAATTCGTTGACAATTCATATTCAGAGCGTTACAATTTTAAAAGGAAATGAAACTAAACATCGAGGGGTATACAAATGAAAACAAAATTAAAATCTTTCTTTTTACTAACCGGAAGTATTCTTTTAATGGCAGTGGGAATTTATTTTTTCAAATTCTCAAATAACTTCACTTTCGGCGGAATTACAGGTCTTGCAGTTCTCGTTGCAAAAACCGGATTTATGACCGCCGGTGATTTCACTTTCATTATGAACATGGTACTTCTGTTAATCGGTTTTCTTATTTTAGGAAAAGATTTCGGTATTATGACTGCCTACTGTAGCATCCTTCTTTCAGTAGCATTGTCTGCTTTAGAAAGACTTTTCCCAATGACAAAACCAATGACAGACCAGCCTATGTTGGAATTGATTTTTGCCATTGCACTTCCCGCAATCGCATCAGCAGCACTGTTCAATATGGGAGCATCCAGCGGAGGAACCGATATTCTTGCCATGATTGTAAAGAAATATACAAGTTTCAATATCGGAAATGCTCTTCTGTTAAGTGATATTGTCATCACTTTACTTGGATTCTTTGTTTTCGACATTAAGACAGGGCTTTATTCCGTTCTCGGACTTGCAGTTCGTTCACTGATGATTGACAACGTAATTGAAAGTATGAACTTGAGTAAATATTTCAATGTTGTGTGTAGTGACCCTGAACCGATTTGTGATTTTATCGTTCACGAATTAAATCGAAGCGCAACAACTTGTCTTGCAAAAGGTGCTTTTTCCGGAGATGACCGCTATATTATCTTCACCGCACTGAACAGGTCACAGGCAGTAAAATTAAGAAACTTTATCAAACAACAGGAGCCGGGGGCATTTATTCTGATTTCTAATACGAGTGAGATTATCGGTAAGGGATTTCATTATGTATAAAAACAAGGAAAGTACAAATTGTACTTTCCTTGTTTATATATCACATTATTCTATAATCAGTTCCTCATTTTCCATCACATCAATCACTTGATTTACATACTCTTCACACAACTCATGTGTAGCAGCTTCCACCATAACACGAATAACCGGTTCTGTTCCACTTTCTCTTACAAGAATACGCCCGTCACTTCCTAATGCTTCCGTTACCTTTTCTACTTCACGGACAACCGCCGGATTTTCTCTCGCCGTTTTCTTATCGGAAACTTTTACGTTTTTCAATAACTGCGGATAAATTTTCACTTCCTCCGTCAGCCTTCCAAGTGTTTCTTTTTTCTCTAACATAACTTCCATAAGTAAAAGTGAGGTTAAAATTCCATCACCTGTCGTAGCATATTTACTGAAAATAATATGTCCTGACTGTTCTCCGCCAAGCGAAAGATTATTCTGCACCATATTTTCGTAAACATATTTATCACCTACAGCAGTCTTTTCATACTTAATTCCAGCCTTATCACAAGCCTTATATAAACCAATATTAGACATAATCGTTGTGACAATGGTATCGTTATTTAAACGTCCCTGCTCTTTTAAATATTTTCCACAAACGTATAAAATCAAATCCCCATCCACAACTTTTCCGTTTTCATCTACCGCAAGACATCTGTCTGCATCACCGTCATAGGCAAATCCTACGTCTAACTGCTTCTCTTTTACAAATTCCTGTAATATTTCCATATGAGTTGAGCCGCATTCTCTGTTGATGTTCGTTCCATCCGGTTCACTGTTAATAACGTAAGTCTTTGCTCCAAGTGCGTCAAAAACACTTTTAGCGATTGATGAAGCGCTTCCGTTAGAGCAATCAAGCCCTACTCTTTTATCTTTGAATGAACGAGTTGCCATTGCAATCAAATGTCCGATATATCTGTTTCTTCCCGCAGAATAATCAACTGTGCGCCCTATATTTTCTCTTGTCGCCAATGGAAGTTCACCAAAAGTTCCATCTATATAAGCCTCCACTTTCTCTTCCACTTCTGTTTCTAATTTATGTCCTTTTCCATTGATAACTTTAATTCCATTGTCATAAAATATATTATGACTGGCAGAAATCATAATTCCACAATCAAAATCTTCTGTTCTTGTTACATAAGAAACACTCGGTGTTGTCGTAACATGAAGAAGATAAACATCTGCTCCTGATGAAGTCAACCCTGCCGAAAGTGCATCTTCAAACATATAACTGCTTCTTCTCGTATCTTTCCCGATTACTACTTTTGCCTTATGCTCCTGTCCGTAATACCAACCTAAAAAACGTCCCACTTTAAAAGCGTGTTCCACTGTTAATACAACATTTGCTTCCCCTCTAAAACCATCTGTCCCAAAATATTTTCCCATTATTAATTCTCCTTCTTTGTATTATTGTCCTATTTTTTTGCACAATTTTTACATTATCATATTATATACTTCTTCTCGGAAATATACAAGATTTTTTTCAAAAAAGATTAAAAATGGAGATGAACGTCATTTATTTTGCTAAGCGATAAATCGCTTCCAAATATATTTTAAGCCATGTTTCGATTTTGCTCACTTCTAAATACTCATTTTTCTCATGCATCACATTTTCCTGCTCAGGAAGTAACGCTCCAAAAGCAACGCAATTCGGCATCGTACGGGCATATGTACATCCTCCGTCCACTTCCGGCTCGGCTTTCATATCCCCTGTAACATCTCTATACACTTGCATAAGTGTCTGTACCAAAAAACTGTCTTTGTCAATATGTATTCCTTCTATGCAGTCTAGCATTTCCACTTCCATTCCCGTTCCTTCCAGTGCCTTCTCCAACTGTGCTGTTACTTCTCCACATTTGTATGTGACCGGAACACGATTATCCACAGAAAATCTCACTTCATCATCCTTAACTTCTACAGTTCCAACATTAAACGACAGCATACCTGATTCTTCATCCGAAAAACATAACCCCAAGTTTTCTCCGTGTAAATTTAAGCCGATATATTTCATATAAAGTGAAGCAATTCGTTCCAAATCACCTTCTACCTTTAACGCATCTACAGCAAGCATCAAACCTGTAATGGCATTTATACCGTTTTCTACCCATGCACCATGAGCCGCTCTTCCTAAAGATGTCAGGACAATATTTCCATTTTCTTCTCTTGTTTCATATATGCAACCACTTTTTGCCGTCCATTCTTCTTTTTTTCTTTCAATCTCAGACAAATATTTTACATCTAAACGCACACTTGCCTTTTCGGGAACGGAATTAACTGCATTTCCTCCATGAAGAACAATTTCATCCGTAATTTTCATTTTCAGACAATACTGTAATAATCCTTTTTCTGCATATTTCAACGGGAAATCTGCATCCGGAGTAAATGCAATCTGAGGTGGTTCTGCTTTCTTTTTCCCAAAGTAGTATTCCATACACTTCCAATTTGTTTCCTCATTTGTGCCAATAATCAAACGTACTTTCTTTTTCAAAGGAATATTCATTTCCTTTAAAATACGCATTGCATGAAGACAAACAATCATAGGTCCTTTATTATCCAATACTCCACGGCCATATAGACGTCCGTCAATAATTTGTGGCTTGTACGGATCGCATATCCAACCTTCTCCACACGGAACAACATCAGCATGGCAGAGAATTCCTAATGTTTCTTCACCTTCACCAAAATCAATATGTCCCGCATAATTATCAAAGTTTTCACTTGTAAATCCAATATTTTCACCTAACTCTAACGCACACTGAAGTGCTTTCGCCGGTCCTTCTCCAAAAGGCATTCCTTCTTTCAATTCATCTTCTACACTGTTGATAGAGCATATTTTTATTATATCCTCCACAATTCTTTCCACAGTATTTTCTAACACTTTTCCCATTTCCATAATTTTCTCCTTATATCATTTTCTTTCAAAAAACACCCATAAATTCTTCTCGAATTTATGAGTGTTCTATCGCTGATTAGTGATGGAATAAACGGATTCCCGTAAATGCCATTGCCATATTATATTTATTGCAAGTTTCAATTACATTGTCATCACGAACCGAACCACCCGGCTGTGCAATATATTTAACACCACTCTTATGTGCTCTTTCAATATTGTCGCCAAATGGGAAGAACGCATCTGATCCCAATGCAACATCTGTCATTTTATCTAACCATGCTCGTTTTTCTTCTCTTGTAAATACTTCCGGTTTCACTTTAAAAATATTCTGCCATGTACCTTCTGCTAATACATCTTCATATTCATCACCAATGTAAAGGTCAATTGCATTATCTCTGTCTGCTCTTCCGATTTTGTCTACAAACTGTAAACCTAAAACTTGTGGAGATTGACGTAACCACCAATTATCTGCCTTCTGTCCTGCAAGACGTGTACAATGAATACGTGACTGCTGTCCTGCACCGATTCCAATTGCCTGTCCGTCTTTTGCATAACATACTGAATTTGACTGTGTATATTTTAATGTAATCAATGCAATTGCCAAGTCAATTTTCGCCTGTTCCGGTATTTCTTTATTGTCTGTAACTACATTTGATAATAATTCATCATCAATGACAAGTTCATTTCTTCCCTGTTCAAATGTAATTCCGAACACTTCTTTATGCTCAATCGGATTTGGTTCATATGTCGGATCAATCTCAATAATCGCATAATTTCCTTTTTTCTTTTGCATTAATAATTCCAATGCTTCCGGTTCATATCCCGGAGCAATTACACCGTCTGAAACTTCACGTTTAATTAATTTTGCAGTAGCAACATCACATACATCTGAAAGCGAAATAAAATCTCCAAAAGAAGACATTCTGTCTGCACCTCTCGCTCTCGCATATGCACAGGCAAGCGGAGATAACTCGCCCATATCGTCTACCCAGTAAATTTTTGCTAATGTATCATCAAGAGGAAGGCCTACTCCTGCTCCGGCAGGTGAAACGTGTTTGAAAGAAGTTGCTGCCGGAAGTCCTGTAGCTTTTTTCAGTTCTTTTACTAACTGCCAGCCGTTGAAGGCGTCCAAAAAGTTAATGTACCCCGGTTTTCCGCATAATACTTTAATAGGAAGTTCTCCTTCCCCCATATAAATTCTTGAAGGTTTCTGATTTGGGTTACAACCATATTTTAATTCTAATTCTTTCATTTGTTCCTCTCCTATTTATTTTTATTTACAATCTTCGTTTCTTCTTTTCCTGTTTCAATATCAATATAACGCACGAATAAAGATACTTTATTCTCTTCATTTAAACTGTTCCATAACATCTCTGTAAACTGTTCCATATCGTCCAAAATACCAATTCTTTTTGGCTCTCCCTCAAAACTTGGAAGTGGATTTCCGTCACATTTATATGTATGAATGAAGTGTCCTTCTCCTGCAATTGCATTCTCATATGCGAATGTGTAACGGTTGCAAGCCTCAGGATTTCCATTGTCGCTCTTTAAGATAGACATTGCGTAACTATAGTTTCCGTTTTCAATATGTAATACACCTGAAATACGAGGTGTGTAGTTTGGCGCATCCGGTTCAAACTCTCTGCATCTGAGTGACTGTTCAAAAGTCAGTTGTTTGTCCATTCCCTCATAAATTGTATCTGTCTGGTCACCGTTTGTTACGATTGTCTTATTGCCCAACACTCTTACCGGTGCATAGATAATTAAACTTGGATCTGTTAATTTGGAAGGATCAAATGCTTGTGTGCGAATTCCTCTTCCCTCTTCTACGAATACACGATTTCTACTATTTTCACTTCTTCCCATAATGAAGTATGCCGTTACCGCTTTCTTGCCGTCCGGAGTTTTTCCGATGATAATCCCGCGTCCCGGATAAGCATTTCCTTGTAATTCTTTTTCAATTGATAACATTTCCATGAATATTCTCCTTTTTCTTACTGATTGCTATGGTTAATCCCTGCTTTTATTATAGCCTACAACACAGTCTGTTTACTAGTAGATTTTACTAATAAGTTTTTATAATGCAAATTAATAATTCCATTAAAACTGTCGGATTTCAATATCATCTCCATCCTCTAATTTCTGAACAGATTTAATTACCACATAATACCCTGCATTTTCATTTACTTTGACAAACACTCTATCTCCCGCCTTATGTCCCATAAGTGCTTTTCCAATTGGAGATTCTGTACTGATACGGTTATCAATAGAATTTCCCCGTACAGTTGTGACAACTTTAAATGTTTCATATTCGCCATCGTCTTCAAAATACACTTCAACCTCTTTATTGATTCCTACTTCGTCTTCTTCCGCATCATCTTCAACAATCCGCGCCGTTCTAATCATCCTTTGTAAATAACGTATTCTGCTTTCATTTTTATTTTTATCTTTTTTTGCTGCATGATACTCAAAATTCTCACTCAAATCACCATGTGCCCTCGCTTCTTTCACCGCCTCCAACGCTTCTTTTCGCACAACGAGTCTACGATACTCTATTTCCTCTTCCATTTTCCTGATGTCTTCTTCTGTCAACTGATTATACATTTTGCTGCTCCCTTTCTTATTTCAAAAAACGATAAACTCCTTATGTATGAAAAACTGATGAGAATATTCTTGTTCCCACCAGTTTTCGTTTATTTATTCTGTTGTTTCGGCATCCTGTAAGATTTCGCCGTTTTTCACCTGATTAATTAACTCTTTTATCTCCGCAACAGACTCCTCGTCCGGCTGACATACATATAACCTTGTCGCTCCTGATGAATAGCATCTCTGCTTATCCCCTGTTCCTTCTGCCGCCACTGACTTAATATTCCATGCTCCGCCTTGATTTAACTGCATTCTGATTAAAGCCTGTAATTGTCCCTGTGACATATTTGTTTCTACACCGTCACTCACTTTACTAATAATGGAATTCGCTTTCAAAAGCATTGTCGGTGATAACATTTTCTTAATCATTGCCGTCAAAACTGCCTGCTGGTTTTTTCCTCGTTGGTTATCTCCATCCGGAAGATTATGTCTTTCTCTTGAAAATGCTAATGCTTCCTTACCGTTAAAATTGTTCAGTCCCTTTGAAACTCTCACAACCGCACCTGACTCTTTTCCCGTTCTAAACGCATAATCGGACATAACCTCAACTCCGCCTAACTCATCTACAATGGAAATAAGTGAACTGAAATTTACCCTTGCATAAAACGGAATTTCCGTATCATACAATTCACTCAATGTTTTGATAGAAGCATCTACACCATAAATTCCCGCATGAGTTAATTTATCTTTCCTTCCTCTAGAAATTCCCGGAATTTCCACATAATAATCTCTCGGAGTTGTCACAAGTAAAATCTGCTTTGTCTTTGGATTCACTGTTGCAATAATATTCACATCACTTCGGCTGTTTTTCTCAATTCCGCCATAGACATCAATTCCACTTACATATACACTGAACGGTTCTGTCTTTACTTTTACATCAGAAGAAATATCATCCAACTTTGTTTTAATATTATAATGATAGATAATTCTCACTTTATCTGAATAACCATGAAATTCATTTTCCAAGATTTCCTTATAGCCTTCATTATAAATAATCGCTTTCACTTCACCGTTATGTAATGCCTTAGCCTGTTCGCTTACATTTTTGTATTCTTTTGTTTTTATCTTCACTCCTAATTCCTCATTGATATGAGAAATCGTATCTTTCATATCGGCCTTATCCAATTCATACTGAACACCAAAAGTATAATTGCTTGCATCTGCTATATCCTGCGCTTTATCGTCTGCTAATACAGCAACAACCATAGTATCTACTTTTGAATTACCATCGGTAATTTTACCTATTGCTCCGGTCATCAAACCTAGCCCATATGCTCCTACAACGATACACATTGTGACAATAATAATATAAATCTTACCGATAATCCCCCGCTTTTTTCGTTTAAGTTGTGAAATCAAGCCGATAATCCACAACACTAACAAAACCGGAATAACCACCATAAAATATTTAAGCGGCATAATATTTGATAAAACCATCATTCCCACAAAACCGGCTGAGGCAAGCAACTGCAACAGAAGTAATATTTTTCCAAAAATATTTCTCCCTTTCTTTTCCTGCTTTTTCTCCGGATTCGGAACTCTCCCATTTTCCGAAACCGATTTAGCCGGATTATCCCAGCCCATTGATTTTGCATACCGTTTTTCCATTTGTTTTTTCTTTCGTTCCTGAAGACGCTCATACTCCCGTCTTTCCTTTGGACTCATACCCTTTTTTCCCATTTGTACTCCCTTCTTGCATAATTCAAGAATTTACTTATTAATCAATAGTTACGCATCCCTACAATACTTTACTATATTAGTACATACCTTTGAAAAACTCAAGTGCTTATTAACGGATTACATAACAACATCCTCTATAGGCGCTAAAAGAACTTTTCCTGTTCCTCTGTACACATTCACCAGCCCTTCCCCCGAAGCTGCCGAACCTGCCAGCGTTTTGCCTGAACGTTCTACCGTAAAATCTAAACTTCCGCTCCATGCAATCGCCATATTTCCATCCACTTTCAATACATCGTTCTGCAATGTAATTTCAATTAATTCTTCACGAGGACACGGCGTTTCCAAACAAAGCACTCCGTCACCTACAATTCCTAAATTAAACAATCCTTCATTTCCCGCAACCGCAGATGAAAAATTAGAACGCATAACCACTTTATGTTTCAACTGTGCATCACACGCTAAAAATAATCCGTCATCCAGCACAATAGAATGATTCCAGTCTGCTAAATCGAGAAGTAAAATATGTTTATAAGTCGGTTCAAGCACAAGTGTTCCGCTTCCTTTATATTCAGGTTTAATCGCAGACTCACCGCTCACTTTTCCGCGAACCGCCTTTCCAAGTAAATCTCCTACTCCTTTTAATCCGGTTGTCGCATTTACGTCACCGACTGTCCACTGCATTGCTCCGGATTGTAAAGTAATGTTTGCCTTACTCAATTCACAAATAACCTGTCGTTTACGCACATTCATCGCATTACAAAAGTATGCTTTCTGTGCATCCTGAGGAGAAACGCTCAGATCTCTCTGATATTCTACAACCGTAAAAGGCCCAAGTGTATTCAAAATCTTAATATCATCATTATCGGTAAAATTTGAAATTTGGTACATACACTTACCTCCACTACTAATTAGTATGTTGTAAAGCCACCGTCACTGGCTACAATTGAACCTGTAATATGTTTCGCCTCATCACTTGCAAAATATAAAATAGTTGCCGCCTGCTCTTCCGGTGTTGCATTTCGTTTCTGCAATGTTTCTGTTTTTCCTGAAAGCATAGAATTTTTCAGCCATTCCATAGGATCTTTTCCCTGCGCTGCAATTTCTGCCATTCTTGTCTTGATGTCCGCTGAACTTCTCTCTGTCAGAGGAGTATCCGTTCCTGCAGGGCAAACTGCATTACATGTAATTCCTTTTGTTGCATAATCAACTGCCACTGCTTTTGTCAAACCGCTTACCGCATGTTTACTTGCCACATATGCCGCTGCTGAAGGAAATCCTCTCATACCTGCAACACTGGACACATTTACAATCGCTCCACCGTTTTCTTTCATTAATTTTACTTCTTCTCGACAACAATAGAAACATGAATTCAAATTGGCATCAATTACTTTTGACCAATCATCATCCTCTAATTCTTCCACTGTCTTAGATGCCCCGACAACTCCTGCATTATTTACCGCAACGTCAAGTCGTCCAAATTCTTCTTTGATTTCTCCAAAAAGTTTTTTCACTGCTTCTTTATCGCTGACATCACATTTTTTGAATACTGCTTTTCCTTCTTCATTTGTGATTGCCTCAACTACCGCATTTCCTCTTTCTTCATTACGTCCTACCGCAATGACAGTTGCTCCTTCTCTTGCTCCACGAAGTGCTACTGCTCTTCCTATTCCTGAAGTTGCTCCTGTTACTAACATAATTTTTTCACTAAAACGTCCCATATCTGTGACCTCCTTGTCTTATTTAATAGTATTGTAGCATAGGAGATGAGATTTGTATATACAATAATGGGGATAGAAAAACTCCCCAGAACCGAAGTCCTGAGGAGTTGAAAATCTTTTTGAAATTGTACGTTCCGAAAACGTATAATTAACGTTTAGAGAACTGTGGTGCTCTACGAGCAGCTTTAAGTCCGTATTTTTTACGTTCTTTCATACGTGGATCACGAGTTAAGTATCCTGCTTTCTTAAGCACTGGTCTATATTCAGGGTCTGCCTGAAGTAATGCTCTTGCGATACCGTGACGGATAGCACCAGCCTGTCCTGTATATCCTCCACCATGTACGTTTACTAAAACATCAAATTTATCAACTGTTTCTGTAGCAACAAGTGGCTGACGAACTACAACTTTTAATGTTTCTAATCCTAAATATTCATCAATATCTCTTTTATTAATTGTAATTTTACCTGTTCCAGGTACTAAATATACTCTTGCGATTGATTTTTTTCTTCTTCCTGTTCCGTAGAATTTTACTTTAGACACTGTAATTTCCTCCTTTCAACCTTTCCTTAAAATGTTAATACTTCTGGTTTCTGAGCCTGATTTGCGTGCTCCGGTCCAGCGTATACATGTAATTTCTTAATCATTGCTCTTCCTAAAGGTCCTTTTGGAAGCATTCCTTTTACAGCAAGTTCAATAACTTTTTCAGGTTTTTTAGCCATCATTTCTCTTAATGTAGTTTCTTTCATTCCTCCTACATAATCTGAGTGATGATAGTAAACTTTCTGGTCTAATTTTTTACCTGTTACGCTGATTTTGTCAGCATTTACTACGATTACATAATCACCTGTATCAACGTGTGGTGTATATTCTGGTTTATTTTTTCCTCTTAAAACTTTTGCAACTTCAGATGCTAAGCGTCCTAATGTGCAGCCTTCTGCATCAACTACATACCATTTTCTTTCAATCTTATCTGGATTAGCCATGTAAGTTTTCATTGGTCGACCTCCCTAAATTTCATCTAATTATTATACTTCTTGGTTTTTATGAAAATCAATTTACTCCGGGGCTATGGTGTAAATTGCTTCTTCTATTGTCATACTGATTTATTATATTATGTGAGCATTGCAATGTCAACCTTTTTCTCAAAAAAAGTGCGTTTTTACGCCTATCTCACCTCTAACAGTTTTTGTTTCAACTCATTTTCAATACGATTAAGTTCAGCCTCGGCAGTTCTTCTCTTTGCCCGTCCCTCTTCCTGTATTTTCATCACTTCATCTAAAGTCGAGATAAGGGATTCATTTGTAGTTTTGAGAGTTTCCATATCCACAATACCTCTTTCCGCCTCTTTTGCCGTATCGATTGTTGCCATTTTTAATTTTTCAGCATTTTTTCTGAGAAGTTCGTTTGTCATATCCGTCACTTCACGCTGCGCCTCCGCTGCTCTTGAAGAGTTTTCCACACCAATTGCCAATACCATCTGACTTTTCCACAGAGGAATTGTATTGACAAGCGTAGACTGGATTTTTTCGGACATTAATGTGTCATTATTTTGTACAAGACGAATTTGTGGCGCCATCTGTAAAGAAATTGCTCTTGTCAATTCCAAATCATGTATCTTTTTCTCAAAACGCTCACAACGTCCTGCCAAATCATTTACCTCTTGCACATCTTCAGGAAGCCCGCTTAACTGTGCTTTATTTCGTAGTGCCGGAAGTTCTTTTTCTTGTACTTCTTTTATTTTTCGTTTGCCCGCTTCAATATACATAGACAATTCTTTAAAGTATGTTGTATTTAACTCATACATTTTATCCAAAAGCGCAATATCTTTAAGTAACTGAATTTGCTGATTTTCAAGTGCTTTACAAATCCTTTCCACATTACTCTCCGCTTTATCGAACTTTGCTTTCATATTGGCAAGTTTATTTGTATTTCTTTTAAAGAAACCGAAAAATCCCTTTTCTTCTTCATCCGTTTCAATGTCTTTCAATTCCGAAACGACATCGGTAAGCATTTTCCCTACTTCACCCAAATCTTTTGTTTTTACATTTTCTAAAGCATTTTCTGAGAAATCCGCCATTTTCTTCTGTGCGCCTGCACCGTACTGTAAAATCATATTGGCATTTGTTAAATCAATTTTAGATGAAAAATCCGCCACCATTTTTTCTTCTTCCGAAGTCAAAACTACTTCTTCCATTTTCGGCTGTTCTTCCACCTGCTGTTTTTCCTCTGCAAAAGGCTCAAATGTAAGTACCGGTGATTCCTGTCCCATTTTTTCTCCTCCTCGTCTATTTAAAATCTTTTTCTTTATAACCTTCTCTGGCAAGCATAGTCTGCAAAACAGAAATATCCGCTGAAATATCAAATGCCGTATCCTGAAATAAATCATCCAGCAACTGTTCAAATGCACTGCTGATTGTATCTAATGTATTTTCAATCTCACGCATTGATTTTGTCACGTTCTCACCTTTAATGGAAAGTGCATCAAATTCTTTATAAGCATTTACCAATTTCTGTGTTGTCGGTAAGTAGTATTCCATGAATTTATCCATTTCCGGCATCTGTTCAGGATGTTTTTTAACAGAGTCAAAAATCTTACGAATAACATTTTCCAGTCTATCTAATTTGGCAGAAATCACTTCTCCGGGAATGGCATCATTCGCCAATCGAATGGATTCAATATATTCATTTCCTTTGCGAATCATCTCCGCAATCTCTCTGTCCGAAATATTTTCCACTTCTTTCCGCATCTGTTCCTGCCACCTTTTCTGTTCTTCTTCCCGCTGTCTTCTTGACTCTTCCGCCTGCAATAACTGTCTGTAAGCCTCTTCTGTTACCGTAAAACAAGTTTGACTGTTATCTAAAAATCCGTCTGTGAACATTTCCTTTTTTATCATCGCTTTTAAATTTTTACACACTTTCTTTTCTGTTGTGCGTGTTTTTTCTGCAAGTTCTTTCACCGAACAAAATTCTCTTCCGTTCAGAATTTCCACATATTTTTTAAAACACCGATACCTCTTTCTTCCCGAAATTCCTTTTACAAGGAACAGCACAGACAAAATGCATACAATTAAACCTACTGCAAGAACTACTCCGGAAACCGTTTTCGTAATAAACGAACCGCTGATAAGAAAACCGATTACAGAAGTCAGCAAAAATCCGGCAAATATAAACATTCCCACTCCTCCTAATATCATAAGAGGAATACTTATATATTTTCCTTTTTCTTTCAAGCGAATTTCTGTTTTTGACTTTGATTGGCTTTTTTGTTTCTGTTCAGGAGGCTGCACATGAATATGAGGATTCATATTCATATGTCTTCTCGCCTCATGCATCGCCATATCTACCGTCTGATTTATTTTCTGATTTAACTGCTGATAATTCATGGAGTTCATGGCGTCTTCCACCGTACGCCTAATCTGTTCTCCTAGATTATAAAAATCTCTATTGTCCATATTTATCTGCCTTTCTTTTTTTCTTCTTTTCGTTCATGCGAATGAAAAATGCTTCTGCTTTTCGAATAAACTGACACAAATGATTAAATACCGGCATTGTCGCAAAGGCGAAAACAAGAAGTAATAATCCGCTCTTTAACGTTACCTGATTGATGCCGAATAGTTCTCCCATAAAAAGAACACAAATTAAAAGTCCAAAAAGCATTCCAAACCATACAATCCATCTGAAAATATTCATCGGTTTGGACAGTTCAAATAAAATCTGTAATCCTACAATAGCAAGAAGTAATGTTGCGGTAATGGAAATTTCTTCTGAACTGACTCCAAAAACACTTCCAAATAAAATCAGCAACCCTACCATAATAACATCCGTCAATCCTGCCGGAAGTGCCTTTAACAATACATTCGTCAAAAACTTACCTTTAATCAAATTTTTATTTGGTTCCATAGCGAGTAAAAACGCCGGTGTTCCGATTGTCATCATACTGACAAGGGAAACTTGTGCCGGTCCGAGCGGATAAGTAATCATAAAGATAAGCGACAATGCCGACAGTAAGAAAGAAAAAATATTTTTTACTAAAAACAGACTTGCCGACCTCTCAATATTATTTACCACTTGTCGTCCTTCTGCCACAACAGAAGGCATTTTCGCAAAATCGGACTCTAACAAAACTAATTGAGATGCCTGTGATGCCACATCACTTCCAGATGCCATGGCGATACTGCAATCCGCATCTTTCAACGCCAAAACATCATTGACTCCATCGCCCGTCATTGCTACCGTTTTTCCATTCTTTTTCAAAGCTTGTACAAACATTCTTTTCTGTTTCGGAGTCACCCTGCCAAAAACAGTATATTTTCTTACTGCCTGCTCAATATCTTCCTCATTCTGTAACTGCCTTGCATCTATATAATTTTCCGCATTTGCAATTCCCGCTTCCAACGCCACTTTTGAAACCGTCATCGGATTGTCCCCTGAAATCACTTTAATATCCACACCCTGCTCTGCAAAATAATGGAATGTTTCCTTTGCATTCTTACGAATTGGATTTGCAAGGAGAACAAGACCAAGTAATATTGCTTTTTCCGTCAATACTTTCCCGTCAACTTCCCCATTATATTTTACAAAAACAAGCACACGATACCCCTGCTCACTCTGTTGTTCAATCTGTTCTCTGTATGTTTCAAAATCTTCCCGAAGTACAAATTCCGGCGCTCCCAAAATATAAGTCACCCCGTCAAAAACCGCACTGCTGTATTTGTACTCCGACGAAAATGTAGTTATTTTTTCCGCAGTTCTACCCATACTCATATGGAAATAGTTCTTCAACGCTTCCATTGTTGTATTATCTTTTTCCATATTAAAAACAAAATCGCCCAACTGTTCTTCCAGTTCTTCTTTCTCTTCTCCAACAGCAATAATTTCACTGACTTTCATTACATTTTCCGTAATAGTTCCTGTCTTGTCCACACACAAAACATTTACTCTCGCCAATGTTTCTATACATTTCATATCATGCACAAGAACCTTTTTTTGTGCTAATTTCATTACACTGACAACAAGCGCTACACTGGCAAGAAGGTAAAGTCCTTCCGGAATCATTCCGATAATCGCAGCTGTCATTGATGTGACGCTTTTACGCAAAGAATTTCCCGAAAGAATATACTGCTGATAAAACATCATCATTCCAATCGGAATAATAATAATTCCTACTGCTTTTACCAATTTATTCAACGAACGAATCATCTCAGATTGTTCGCCTTCCTTCATCGCTTTTGCCTCCAATGTCAATTTAGACACATAGGAATCTGCCCCGACTTTTGTCAATCTTGCAAAGCACTTCCCCGAAACAATATAACTTCCCGAAAGAAGATTATCTCCTTCTGTCTTCGTTATTTCGTCCGCCTCACCTGTAATCAGAGATTCATTTACCTGCGCTTCCCCCGAAATCACAATCGCATCTGCCGGTATTTGATTTCCCGCAGTAAAAACAACAATATCATCCAGCACCAGTTCTTCCGCACGGATAACCTTTTTCTTTCCGTCACGAATAACATTCGCCTTCGGTGCGTGTAAAACCGCAAGTTTATCCAAGATTTTCTTAGACCTGCACTCCTGAATAATACCTACAAGCGTATTGGCAATAATAATCGGTAAAAATGTGAGTTCACGAAATGCTCCAACCAAAATAAGCAGCCCTGCAATTACCGCAAAGATTAAGTTAAAATATGTGAATATATTTGTAAGAACAATCTCCTTCACCGATTTAGACGGCGCTTCTACCGGAGTGTTCTGTTTTCCCTGTTGTATTCTTTCTTCTACTTCACGTTCCGAAAGACCTGTTTGTATTTGCATCTGTTCCATAGGCACCTCCGTTTTCTATGTTTCTATGATACCTTTTATAACACAAAATGTAAATTCTTTTCACGCTGATTTTACAAATTATATATAATAAAAAATAACAACGTAAATTTTCAAAATAAATTGTCTTTATTAACTTTTTCTTAAGATATATTGACGTATTTATTTTTATATGTTATTTTTTAGAAAATTATATTTTTATAGATTTTTTGTATGTAAAAACAATATTTCAAAGGAGTGAAGCATATGGAGGAACTAAATAGTACATTTTTAAAATATCGGCATCTTATCGTAACGACCTGTATTATCATATTTTTAGTTATCATTTTAGTATTTCTCTATCCTCTTGCAAGGTATCATTATGAATATCCTACCGATAGGAATATAGTAATAAAAACAGATAGATTTACAGGAACTGTTAATATTCAACCTTATTAATCATAACCACCCGTC
>NZ_BAAHSI010000032.1:0-40762 GCF_054601575.1 Faecalimonas canis
ATTTATATTCTAACACCAACTTGTATTGAATATCAATCTCGGATACAACAGGAAACTTATGGAGAAGTGCAAAGTGCTTAAAGAATACGCTCAGTTTATTACAACTATTCGAGAAATTTTTAAGAAAGGAAAGAATTTTTCGGAGGCAGTAGAGGAGGCAATAGATACTTGTATACAGGCAGGAATTTTGTCAGAGGTACTTCGGAATAACAGAGCGGAGGTTGTAGATATGATTTTGACAGAATATGATGAAGAAGAGTTTTATGATTTTTTGGCAGAAGAGTCATGGAAAAATGGACGGTGTGAGGGAGAATTATTGGCACAAATTAATTTGATTCAGAAAAAGTACAAAAAGGGAAAAAGCATAAATACTATTGCGTTGGAATTGGAGCAAGAGAAAAAAGATATTGATAACATTTACCGTTTGGTAAGCGAAAATCCTATGGTATCGGCAGAAAATATTTTAGAAAAATTAAAAAATAAATAAGATTGACAAAACTACTCACTTGAATAGGTGGGTAGTTTTTTTGTGCATTATTGATGAAATTTTAATACGGTTTTAATATTACAGCCCTGCATTATAATACTGATTTAAAATCTTTTATGCTATTATAATTCCTGCTAGAAAGGAAAGAAAAAGGAAGGGATAAGTATGGATTTATTAATGATTTTAATTCTGGCGATTTGTTTTGGCAGTATGAAATTACTGGTTGACTGGTGTGAAAAGCAGGTAGGAACTGCTGCGACAAGGGAGGAAGAAAAATGATACTATTGATTATTCTTATTTTATTGCTTGCCGGATATTTATTCTATGCGTTGATTTATCCGGAAAAACTATAAAAGATATAAATTTGGAGGAAAAAAGCCATGTTACAGATTGCACTGACGCTTGCTATATTTTTGGTGCTTGTCATTCCAATGGGAACTTATATGTACCATATAGCAACAAAGCAGAAAACATTTGCTGACCCGTTGTTTGACAGACTTGACGGGGGAATTTATAAAGTTCTGAGAATAAGCAGAGAGGGAATGAACTGGAAACAATATGCGTTACATTTATTAATGACAAACGCGATGATGGTACTTGTAGGATATATTATTTTAAGACTGCAGGGAGTTTTATTTGCAAACCCAAATGGAATAGATGCTATGGAACCGACACTCTCGTTTAATACAATCATCAGTTTTATGACAAATACAAATTTACAGCATTATGCGGGAGAATCGGGACTTTCTTATTTAAGTCAGATGATGGTTATTGTCTTTATGATGTTTGTATCGGCAGCCAGCGGTTATTCGGCTTGTATGGCGTTTTGTCGGGGACTTGCGGGAAAACAGAAAGATGTCGGTAACTTCTATGAAGATATGATTAGAGTTACAACTCGTATTTTAATTCCGGTATCCATTATTATAGGTATACTTTTGATTTGGCAGGGTGTTCCGCAGACTTTTGATGCAAATCAGACGGTGAGAACGATAGAAGGAAATTATCAGGATTTGGCAATGGGACCTGTGGCTGCCCTTGAGAGTATAAAACATCTTGGGACAAACGGCGGTGGATTTTTTGGAGCGAACTCTTCGACACCATTTGAAAATCCAACGATTATTTCAAATATGATTGAATTATTAAGTATGATGATTTTGCCGGGTGCCTGTGTTGTTACGTTTGGAAAAATGACTATGCAGAGAAGAAAAGAAGAGAAGAAAACAAAGAGAGTGCTTTTGGGCAATCAGGGAAGAACAATCTTCGCAGCAATGTCTATTCTGTTTTTAGTCGGACTTCTTCTTTGTTTTGAGGCAGAAAAATCCGGCAACCCGATTTTAGAGCAGGCGGGATTAAATCAAGACGTAGGAAATATGGAAGGAAAAGAAACAAGGTTTGGTATTGCACAATCAACCCTCTTTACGACAACAACTACGTCATTTACAACAGGTACGGTCAATAATATGCATGATTCGCTGACTCCGCTCGGAGGTCTTGTACCGATGCTGCATATGATGTTGAACTGTGTGTTCGGCGGTAAAGGTGTCGGGCTGATGAATATGATTATGTATGTAATTTTAGCGGTATTCCTTTGCGGTCTGATGATTGGTCGAACCCCTGAATACTTGGGTAAGAAAATCGAAGGAAAAGAAATGAAACTTGTGGCGCTTGTGTTGATTATTCATCCGCTTTTGATTTTAGGATTTTCAGCGCTGGCAGTTATGGTGGGAGCAGGAGTTGAAGGAATTACAAACGGAGGCTTTCACGGGTTATCCCAAGTTCTGTATGAATATGCATCGTCCGCAGCAAACAACGGTTCAGGATTTGAGGGATTGGCGGATAATACGGCATTTTGGAATATCACAACAGGATTGGCGATGTTCTTTGGCAGATATATTACAATGATTGCACAGTTAGCGATTGCAGGAAGCCTTCTTGCAAAACGCCGTGTGAATGAAACGGTAGGTACACTCCGCACGGATAATGTGATTTTTGTTGTGGTATTAGTTATAGTTGTTTATATTTTTGCCGCATTGACATTCTTCCCTGCACTCGCACTCGGACCGATTGCGGAGCATTTATCATTATGGTTGTAATAGGAGTCAGAAAGGATTACGATGAAAATGAAAAATCAGGAGAAAAAAACAAAATTTATTACAAAGGATATTTTGAAAACATCAATTATTGGTGCTTTTCAAAAATTAAATCCGAAATATATGATGAAAAATCCGGTCATGTTTGTCGTTGAAGTGGGATTTGTCATTAGTATGATTATGACAATCTGTCCAACTATCTTTGGAGATGACAGCGAACTCCGTATTTACAACGGGATAGTAACCGTGATTTTGTTTGTCACTATTTTATTTGCAAACTTTGCCGAGTCTGTGGCTGAAGGAAGAGGAAAAGCACAGGCAGATTCACTGAAAAAGACAAAGAAAGATACAATGGCAACCCTGTTGTTGAAGGACGGAACAGAGAAAGTTGTAAATGCATCTGAATTGAAAAAAGGCGATATTATTATCGTGAGAACAAATGAAGTGATTGCAAATGACGGTGAAGTTATCGAAGGCGTTGCTTCTGTAGACGAGTCGGCGATTACAGGGGAATCAGCGCCGGTAACCCGTGAAGCGGGCGGAGATTTTTCTTCCGTAACGGGGGGAACGACAGTAGTCAGCGACTGGTTAAAAATCAGAATTACTTCTGAGCCGGGACAGTCTTTCCTTGACAAAATGATTTCCCTTGTAGAAGGAGCGTCCAGACAAAAAACACCGAATGAAATTGCGTTAAATACATTGCTTGTCAGTTTGACGATTATTTTCCTAATTGTTGTAGTGACACTATATTGTTTCTCTGACTATGCGGGAGTGAAAATTCCAATGGCGACAATGATTGCCCTCCTCGTATGTTTAATTCCGACAACAATCGGCGGACTTTTATCCGCAATCGGTATTGCCGGTATGGACCGTGTAACAAGATTTAATGTTATTGCCATGTCAGGAAAAGCTGTGGAAGCATGCGGTGATGTAGATACAATGATTTTGGATAAAACGGGAACAATTACTTACGGAAACCGTCTTGCAGCAGATTTCCATGAAGTAAAAGGAAAAAGTAAAGAAGATTTAATTGATTACAGTGTAATGACTTCTTTATGTGACGCCACACCGGAAGGAAAATCTGTAGTGGAATTGGGAAAACGTCTTGGAACAAAGATTAAAGACGAAGTAAAAGACCAAATGGAATTTGTAGAGTTCACTGCACAGACAAAGATGAGTGGAGTAAACTTAAAGGACGGAACACGAATCCGAAAAGGCGCTTATGATGCTATCAAAAAATATGTACAGGAAAATAACGGTGAAATACCGGAAGATTTGGAAAGTATTGTAACAGAAATTTCCAGTTTAGGCGGAACACCTTTGGTAGTCTGCGTCGGAAATGTGATTTATGGCGTGATTTATTTGAAAGATACGGTAAAACCGGGACTTGTGGAACGATTTGAGCGTCTGCGTGAGATTGGTATTAAAACAATTATGTGTACAGGTGACAATCCTCTTACAGCGGCGACAATCGCAAAAGAGGCAGGTGTGGACGGGTTTATTGCCGAATGTAAACCGGAAGATAAAATTGATGCCATTAAAAAAGAACAGGCAGAAGGAAAAATCGTAGCGATGACCGGAGACGGAACAAATGATGCCCCTGCTCTTGCACAGGCGGACGTAGGACTTGCGATGAACAGCGGTACAACGGCGGCAAAAGAGGCGGCAAATATGGTAGACCTTGATTCTGACCCGACTAAGATTTTGGAAGTAGTGGAAATCGGAAAACAACTTTTGATTACGAGGGGATCTTTGACAACGTTCAGTATCGCCAATGATGTGGCAAAATATTTTGCAATTATTCCGGCGATGTTTACACTTGTCATTCCTCAAATGGAAGTGTTGAATATTATGCACCTATCCACACCGTTCAGCGCGATATTATCTGCATTGATTTTTAATGCAATTATTATCCCGTGTTTAATCCCGATTGCGATGCGCGGTGTAAAATATAAACCGATGCGTTCCGAAAAAATGTTGATGAAAAACATGGGTATTTACGGATTGGGCGGAGTAATTGTTCCGTTTGTGGCAATTAAACTGATTGATATTTTGGTAACGCCTTTGCTGGCATTATTAGGATTATAATATGAGGTGAGAAAATGAAGAACTTTGGAAAATATGTGAAAAGAGCGGCAGTTATTACACTTGCACTGCTTGTTATATGCGGTATCGCCTATCCTCTTTTATTGACGGGGATCGGACAGGTTGTTTTTCCGAAACAGGCAAACGGAAGCATTGTAAAAGCAGAAGGAAAAGCGGTAGGCTCAGAGGTAGTCGGACAGAAATTTGAAGGAGATGAATATTTTCACGGAAGAATTTCAGCGGTAGATTATAATACATATACAAAAGAAGAAAAAGAAAACGGAGATTATGCGGGAGTTTCTTCGGGCAGTTATAACTATGGCGCTACAAACGAAGAGTTGGAGAAACGTGTAGAGCAGGATGTACAGGCATTTAAAGAACGTTATAAAAAAGCAACAGGAGAAGAATTTAAGGGAGAAATTCCAGCAGATATGCTGACAGCATCGGGGTCGGGGTTAGATCCGCATATCAGTTCTGCATCAGCAAAAATACAGATTCCGATTGTGGCGGCAAACAGCGGTTTGTCTGAAACGGAAGTGGAAGAAATTGTGGAGAGAAATACAGAACACAAATTATTCGGTATTTTTGGTGAAGAAACCGTAAATGTTCTTCAATGTAATATTGAAATAGCAAAAGCAATGGGCGAATAAAAAGAGGGAGGCATAGCCTCCCTAAATGTATTTAGGAGAGAACTATGGGTGGAGAAAGAGCAAACCCTGAAGAGTTGTTGAAACGTATTCAGGCGGCAGAAAAACAAAAAGAAATTGAAAAAAAGGGAAAATTATGTATCTTTTTGGGATATGCGGCAGGAGTTGGGAAGACATGCGCTATGTTAGATGCGGCACATGAATTGCAAAAAGAAGGGGTAGATATTGTCGCGGGATATATCGAACCACACGCCCGTCCGGAAACAAGTGCGAGGGAGGAAGGATTAGAGAAGATTCCTCCTCTTATGGTGGAATATAAAGGAATAGAACTACGGGAACTGGATATTGACGGTGTGTTGAAAAGAAAGCCGCATACAGTTCTTATTGATGAACTTGCTCACACAAACGCAAAAGGAATGCGTCATCAAAAGCGGTATGAGGATATTGAAGAAATTTTAGATGCGGGAATTAATGTGTATACAACCGTAAACATTCAACATTTGGAAAGTCTTAACGATGTTGTGGAGAGCATTACAAAAATTCATGTAAAAGAAAGAATACCGGATTTTGTTTTTGACGAGGCGACACAGGTAAAATTAATAGATATTGAGCCGGACGAGCTGATAACCCGTTTGAAAGAAGGAAAAATTTATAAAACCGTGCAGGCGGAGAGAGCGCTGCAGAATTTTTTCGCAAAAGAAAAATTAATCGCTTTAAGGGAAATTGCGCTTCGCAGAATGGCGGATAAAGTAAATCGGTTAGGTTTACAGGAGCGTATTTTAAATGAAAATGCGGACGGAAGCGAGGGGTATCAGGGTGAACATATTATGACCTGTATTTCAACTGCTCCCTCCTGTGAGAAAGTTATCCGTAGCGCATCGAGAATGTCATATGCTTTCCATGCAAAATTCACCGCATTGTATGTGGAAACGCCGGAATTGCAAAATGCAGACAGTTCCGTAAAGAAAATAAGGGATAAAAACATCCATTTGGCGGAGGCGCTTGGTGCGCAGATTATTACCGTATTTGGTGAGGATGTGGCATTTCAGATTGCGGAGTATGCGAAAGTAAGCAGTGTGACAAAACTTGTTTTAGGAAGGACAAACCATCGTATTTGGCTTGGACAGAAGAGAGGAACAATTACGGACAAAATAAGCGAATATATGCCTAAATTGGATATCTTTATTATTCCGGATACAGCAAAATACAAACAGAAAAAGCGGGAATTTTTCCCAATGCCGAAAAAGTCGGAGGGGTTGGCAGTTGATTTGTTAAAAGAGGCGGCTATGCTTGTTGCCGCAACGGGTATAGGGATTTTCTTTCAAAAGAAAGGGCTTATGGACGCAGATATTATTATGGTATATCTCATAGGTATACTTATTCTGTCGCTCTGTACGAAAAGGCGGTATATTGCGGTATCTTCATCAGTTATTAGTTTACTTTTGTTTGACTGGTTTTTTGTTCCGCCGTTTTACAGTTTCCATTTTTACAGTGGGAAATACAGCGCAACTTTTGCGTTGATGCTATTGTTTGCCGTTATTATTTCTACGATTATTTCTAAAGAAAGACGGCAGGTAAGAGAAAGTGCAAAAATGGTGTACAGAACCCAACTTTTGCTTGATAACAGCAGAAGAATGCGAAGGATTGAAACAGTGCGGGAACTTTTAATGGAATTAAGCCAAAGAGTATTAAAACTAATGAATCTTTCGGTTGTGTTTTATATCCGAAAAGGGGAAAAGACAACAGGGCCGTGGCTCTTTCCAAAGCCGGGGATGTCTAAAGCGGAATTAAAGAAAATGATGACGCAGAGGGAGCGGGCGGTCGTTGACTGGGTTATGGTAAATAAAAAGCGGGCAGGCTGTTGTACCCACACGCTTCCGGAGGCGGACGCCATGTACCTGCCAATTAAGACGGGGGATGAAATTTATGGTGTTATGGGGATTGTTTTGGAAGAAAAAAGAGAAATTCCTACGTTTGAATATGGACTTTTGACAGCCATGTTAAATGAGGCGGCGCTTGTATTTGCGCGAATTTATCTTGTACAAAAGTAGAACTTGCAAGTCTGTTTAGATGTGTTTAAAATAGGAAAGAAGAGGGGGAATGTATGTGAAAGAGATAAAACACAGTTATATAGGAAGAGATGTTTTTTATTGTATTGTCAGTTTAGTTCTGTCTACGCTAATCGCATATATCTTTTTCATTTTGGGATTTACAGATGCAAACCTGATTATGATTTATATTTTGGGTGTTCTTATGGTTGCTCTGATGACAAGCGGGTATTATTGGGGACTTTGTGCAAGCGCTTTGAGTGTACTTACATTTAACTTCTTTTTTGCAGACCCGATATTTACATTTTCCGTATATAATCCGGATTATTTGATTACTTTTGTCGTTATGCTTGTCACGTCAATTACCTGTTCTATTTTAACAAAACGGGTGAAAAACTACGCGCAGGAAAATGAGATGAAATCATATCGTTCGGAACTTTTGTTGCAAGCGAGCAGAAGTTTACAAGAGGCATCGACTTCTCAAGAGATTATGCAGAAAACAGTTGAACAACTTGGACATTTATTAGAAAAAAATGTGTACTGTTATATGGGCGAGCCGTCAGGAAGTGAAATTCCTATTTCATATAAAAAAGAAAATGCACCGGAAAAACTTGCCGAATCAGATTTGGCTGTAGTGAAGTGGTGTTATCAGAATAAAGAAGATGCAGGATTTTCAACAAAAATTTTGAGAGAATCGGATTATCTGTTTCTTGTAGTCAAAAGTGATGAAAAAATGTTTGCTGTGATTGCAGTAGATATGGAAAAAGAAGAAATCGGAACATTTGAAAAAGGAATTATGGGAACGATTATCCATGAGAGTGTACTGGCTCTTGAAAAGGAGCAGTTAATTAAACAGAGAAGTGAATCAGAGGTGCGGTTGGAGAAAGAAAGACTGCGTGCTAATCTTCTTCGTTCTATTTCCCACGATTTGCGAAGCCCTCTCACAAGTATTTCCGGAAATGCGGAGAATTTATTGACAAATGAAGAAAAATTAAGCGGGGAAAAAAGACAAAAAATATATCACGACATTTATGACGATTCTATGTGGCTTATTAACCTTGTGGAAAATCTTCTTTCCGTTACGAGAATTGAAAATGGAACGATGGAGTTAAATATTCAGGGAGAAGTTGCCGAGGAGGTTATCGAAGAAGCGTTGAAACACGTGAACAGACGTGGAAAACAGCAGAAAATTACAGTGGACTGTGAGGAAATTCTGATTGCAAAAATGGACGTGAAATTAATTTTCCAAGTGCTGATTAATCTTGTGGATAACGCTGTTAAGTATACGCCTAAAGGGGCGGAAATTATTGTGGGAGCGGATAAAGAGGGCGATAAAGTCGCATTCTTCGTGAAAGATAACGGTCAGGGCTTAACCGCAGAACAGAAAGAAAAAGTTTTTGATATGTATTACACGGTAAATAATACAGTGAGTGACAGCAGAAGGGGAATGGGACTTGGACTTCCCCTTTGTCAGGCAATTGTGCAGGCGCACGGAGGTAAATTGAAAATATATGATAATGTGCCAACCGGAACAGTATTTAAGTTTGCGTTGGAGCAGGAGGAGATAATGTTATGATGAAGGGAACAAAACCAACCGTTTTAGTTGTCGAAGATGACGAGCCGATCCGCAATTTAATTGTGACGACTTTGGAGATGGAAAAATATAAATTTGATACGGCGGAAGACGGGAAACAGGCGATTATGCTTGCGGCGGCAAATAATCCGGATATTATTTTAATGGATTTAGGTTTGCCTGATATGGACGGAATAGATGTAATCAAGAAAATCCGTTCATGGTCTGTGGCACCGATTATTGTGATTAGTGCGAGAAGTGATGAGAGAGATAAAGTTGCTGCGTTGGATGTAGGAGCGGACGATTATCTGACAAAACCGTTCAGCGTTGTGGAATTATCGGCAAGGCTTCGTGCTACAATAAGACGTGTACAATATATTATGCATACGGACAATACGAATGAAAGTATATTCCAAAACGGAGATCTGATGATTGATTATAGTGCAGGTGTTGTAAAAGTGGCGGGAACGGAAATTCATTTAATGCCGTTGGAATACAGCCTTTTATGTCTCTTAGCGCAGAACGTAGGAAAAGTACTTACATATCAGTTTATTTTGGAAAAAGTGTGGTCAAATGGAATTGGAAGCGATATTTCTTCACTGAGAGTATACATGACTTCTCTTAGAAAAAAACTGGAAAAGGATAAGACAAATCAAACGTATATTCAGACGCATATTGGAGTCGGGTACCGCATGCTGAATGTAGAGGAAGAAAGCGAGTAGAAGTAAATTTTAATTTATCTTTAATTTCCGCTCTGTTCACTTTAAACCCCATTTAACATCTAATCTGTTACAATACAATCATAGACAAAGGAGTCTGTAAGATAGATTGTAATGAGAAAGGGAATGAATGAGATGAAAGAACAGATAATAAATACAAAAGAAATAATGGAAGAAAGAGAATTAAAAAATTTATGTTCCGATGTAAAACAATGCTGTTCTCAACATGAATTTATAAAAGGCGAACAAATGGCAGCATTGGCAATGGAAAAATATCCGGATGCAGCACAGCCGCATAATTTGTACGGAGCAATTTTGGAAATGACAGGTCAGCATGTATCGGCAATGAAACATTTTCGTGCAGCGCTGGCATTAGATCCGACTTATGAGCCGGCAAGTTATAATTTGGAGCAATACGGAACAATGACTTTGGAAGAAAAACATTGTGCTTTTGATGAGGAGGACTTAGGCGTAAAAAAAATGCCGTCTCACGCATCTGCAAAAAAGCAGAACGCAAACAGCACTTTAAGAATGATATTATATCCGATTTATCGCAATAAAGATGTCAATGTTTCAAAAAATGCAGGATAAGAAATATCAATACAATGACTATTTATCACTTCGGTTTCTCCATCAGCGACAAGGCCCGCGATGGAGAAAGCCATTGCAATTCTATGGTCGAGAAAACTGTCTATTTTAGCGCCGGATAAATGTCCTTTTCCGGTAATAATCATTCCGTCTTCAGTAGGAATAATATCCCCACCCATTTTTGTTAAATTTTTACTTACCGTTTCAATTCTGTTGGTTTCTTTTACTTTCAATTCTTCTGCGTTTTTAATAGTGGTAGTTCCGTCAGCAAAAGCGGCGAGAACAGCGATAATCGGTATTTCATCAATTAAAGCCGGAATAACAGAACCCTCTACAACCGTTCCGTGCAGGCTGCTTGTCCGTACAAGTAAATCAGCGACAGGTTCTCCATTCACTGTCTTTTTATTTAAAAATGTAATATCCCCGCCCATATTCTGACATACGGTTAAGATGCCGGCTCGGGTCGGATTAATGCCTACGTTCTGAATAAGAATTTCAGAATGTGGAACAAGAAGTCCTGCGGCAATAAAATATGCAGCAGAGGAAATATCTCCCGGCACAATAATTTTTTGTCCATCCAAATTCGGTTCGGGTTCAATGGAAACAGTAGGCAAATTTGTAGCAGAATCAGTAAAACGATGCAATTTACCGCCAAATCCCGACAACATTAATTCCGTATGATTGCGGGATAATACAGGTTCGGTTACGGAGGTAACTTGGTTAGCGTAAAGTCCGGCGAGCAAAATTGCGGATTTTACCTGTGCGGAGGCAACCTTTGAATGATAATGAATGCCGCGCAGCAGGGAAGGGGATATGCGAAGAGGAGCGCAGTTATTTTCGTGCATACTTTCGATTCTTCCGCCCATAAGCGAAAGCGGTTCTATAATTCTTCCCATTGGTCTTGTGTTTAAAGATGCATCTCCGGAAAGAATGGTTTCAAAGTTTTGTCCGGCAAGAATACCCGATATAAGTCTTGTTGTCGTCCCGCTGTTTTTTGTGTCTAAAACGGATTGCGGAGCAGAAAGACCGTGCAATCCTTTTCCGCAGATGCGTATGATTTCAGGGGAAACTTCGATTTCTATGCCCATTTTTCTAAAACAGTCAATAGTGGCAAGGCAATCTGCCCCCTGCAAAAAGTTTGTGATTTCGGTTGTGCCGTTGGCGAGAGAACCGAACATAACGGCACGGTGGGAAATGGACTTATCTCCCGGAATAGTTATTACTCCTCGAAGTCCGGTAGTATTTTTTATAATCATATGTGAATCCTTTCTAAGCAATATGTTATTAACGTTTGTATACTGCATATCTGTGCTTTTCTAAAAGTTTTACCGCCTGCAAAGAGGAAGCCTCATCATAAAATTCCATTCTAAGAACGCCCTCCTCAAATTCACGGTTATGGACAATACCTATATTTTTTAAACTGATATTATTTGAGGCTAAAATGGTGGCAACTGTGGCAATTCCCCCTGTTTCATCTAAAATATCGCAATAAATAGCAAAAACTTTTTTGATAGGTCCTGCAGAAATGTCAGGAACGGAATCGCGATAATTTTTCGCACGGGAAAATAAATCATATAGTTCTTCCGCTTCTTGCTTCGTGACAGAATCTTTTATTTTTTGAAGAGTATTTATATATCTACCGAGAATATCGTCAATATTTTCCTTATTTTGTACACAGATATGTTGCCACATTGTTGGGGAAGAAGACGCTATTCGTGTAATATCTTTAAATCCGCCCGCTGCCAGTTGTTTCATAAATTCCTCTTTTGTATCCGCATCCTTTACAAAATCAACTAGAGCGGAAGCGATAATATGAGGAAGGTGGCTGATTGCACCTGTAACATAATCGTGTTCCTGATAATCCATTTCCATTGGAAGAGCCTTCAATGACCGGATAAATGCGGTATATTGCAGTGTTTTTTCTTTGGAAACAGATGCCGAAGGGGTAAGAATATAGTAGGCGTTTTCTATTAGAATTGGTTTTGCATTGGAAAAGCCTGTTTTTTCTGACCCTGCCATTGGATGTCCTCCGATAAAATATTTTTCTAATCCAAGTTTTGTGACTTCCTTGTGTATAGAAGTTTTTACGCTTCCCACATCTGTCAGAATACAGTCACCATGCAGAAAAGGTTGAACCTGCTTTAAATAGGCTGTGTTAAAAGAAACAGGTGTGCATAGAAAAATATAGGAACAATTTTTAAAGTTCTCATCTATTGTATTGCAGGAAACATCTATAACTGATTCGTTCATGGCGAGAGCAAGTGTTTCTCTGTTCTTGTCAAAAGCAATAATTTTTGTGTCAGGATAGTAAAGGCGGATGGCTTTGGCGATAGAACCGCCGATAAGCCCCAAGCCGATAAATCCGATTTTTATTGGTGTGTGCATGGAAAAATCCTTTCTTATTCAATATCTGTTCTTTTCATTTTAAAGGATTTCTGAAAATATGTCAACGCTATGGTGGTTTAAAGTGAGAAAGCGCGACAGCAGTTCGGCAATATAAGTCTGAGTCAGAGGTTAAAAAAATATTTTAAACTTTCAAAGTAACTAATTGATATAAAAATATTGTATAAAATATATAAAAGAGTTGTAAAAACAGAAAAAATTTAGTACAATATATACATTAGAACTAGAAAAATAAGGAGGCACCAATAATGAAAGTTTACAGAACAGACGAGATTAGAAATGTAGTCCTTTTAGGACACGGCGGAAGCGGAAAAACAAGTTTAGTGGAAGCAATGGCTTATGTATCGGGAGCGATTAATCGAATGGGAAAAATTGGCGATCACAATACAATAAGCGATTTTGATAAAGAAGAGCAGAAACGCGAATTCTCAATCAGCACAACATTGACTCCGATCGAATGGGAGAAAGCAAAAATCAATATTCTTGACACACCGGGATATTTTGACTTTGTAGGTGAAGTGGAAGAAGCGGTAAGTGCAGCAGATGCGGCTGTTATCGTTGTTTCAGGTAAAGCAGGTGTGGAAGTAGGAACGGAAAAGGCATGGGAATTATGCGATAAGTATAATTTGCCTCGTATGGTATATGTAACGGAGATGGATGTTGATGATGCAAGTTTTCGTGAAGTGGTAAAACAGTTGACAGACAGATATGGAAAAGTAATCGCACCTCACTTCCAGCCGATTCGTGAAAATGAGAAACTGGTTGGATATGTAAACGTTATTAAAAATGCAGGAAGAAGATATACAGGTATCGGACAGAGAGAAGAATGTGAGATTCCTGATTACTGTCTTCCAAACTTACAGATTTTAAGAGATGCTCTAATGGAAGCTGTAGCGGAAACAAGTGAAGATTTTATGGAACGTTATTTTGCCGGAGAAGAATTTTCAATAGAGGAAATTCGTTCAGCCATGCGTACAGAAGTAATGGACGGAAGTATTGTACCGGTGGCAATGGGATCTAATATTGAAGCGCAAGGTGTTGCAAACCTTTTATCCGATATCGTTCGTTTCTTCCCAAGTCCTGATAAGAGAGAATGTGCGGGATTTAACCGGAAAACAAATGAAATTTTTGAAGCAAATTATAATTTCTCCAAAGCAAAAACAGCCTATGTATTTAAGACAATGGTTGACCCATTCATTGGTAAATATTCTTTCGTAAAAGTATGCTCAGGCGTATTAAAAGGTGAAGATGTATTATATAATGCGGAATCAGATACAGAAGAAAAACCGGGTAAACTTTATGTAATGAATGGAAATAAACCGATTGAAGTATTGGAATTACACGCAGGAGATATTGGTGCAATCGCAAAGTTAACTGGAACAAAGACAGGAGATACCCTTTCAACAAAGAATACACCTGTTTTATATGGTAAGACGGAATATTCTACACCATATACATATATGAAATATGTAGTGAAAGCAAAAGGTGACGAAGATAAAGTTTCTCAAGGGCTTGCAAAAATGATGGCAGAAGATATGACAATGAAAGTAGTAAATGATAGTGAAAATCATCAGACATTGTTATATGGAATGGGTGATCAGCACTTGGAAGTAATTGTAAGCAAATTGGCGACACGTTATAAAGTGGATGTGGCATTGGAAAGACCAAAAGTTGCTTTCAGGGAAACGATCCGTAAGAATTCTGATGTGGATACAAAATATAAAAAACAGTCAGGCGGACATGGACAGTACGGTCACGTTAAAATGAAATTTGAACCTTCGGGAGATTTGGAAACACCATATGTTTTTGAAGAAACAGTAGTAGGAGGAGCAGTTCCAAAGAATTATTTCCCTGCAGTTGAAAAGGGACTTCAGGAATCTGTATTGAAAGGACCTTTAGCAAACTATCCGGTTGTAGGGGTTAAGGCAACTTTATATGACGGTTCTTATCATCCGGTAGACTCTTCTGAAATGGCATTTAAGACAGCAACAATGCAGGCGTTTAAGAAAGGTATTATGGAAGCATCTCCTGTACTGTTAGAGCCAATTGCAAATATTAAAGTTGTTGTTCCTGATGAATATACAGGAGATGTCATGGGAGATTTGAATAAGAGAAGAGGGCGCGTACTTGGAATGAATCCACTTCCAAAAGGAAAACAGGAAATTGAAGCAGATATTCCGATGACCTGTGTATTCGGATATTGCACGGCGCTTCGTTCCATGACAGGAGGACGAGGAACATATTCATATAAATTTGTCCGCTATGAACAGGCACCTTCTGATGTACAGGAAAAAGAAATTGCAAATCGTTCAGAAGAATAGAAGAGAAAAGGATTGCTGTTTTACAGCAATCCTTTTGTGTGTAGAATACTTGACAATTTTAGGCAGAGTGATACAATGAGCCTAATTACTTTTCACTAGGAGGAAATTATGAAAAATATGAAAATGAAAATCATGGGAGTGATTGCATTTTTAATTGTGGCAGGAATATATTATTACGTTACCTTGCCTGCAATTAATATTCACTCCAAAGACTTTTGGGTATTTCTGATTATACTTATGGTGTTGCTCATTGCGTGGTACGGTTGGAAGAAGAAAATCCGTAGCAAACAGGAAGTAAAATCATCAAAAGGAATGAAAGTGCTGATTACATTGGGTGTAGTAGTGGTTGTTGTTTATGCAGTGGGAACACTATTGTCTTCACCAATCATCAATGCGAAGAAGTATCGAAACCTTTTGAAAGTGGAAGAGGGAGAATTTACGAAAGACATTGAAGAATTATCGTTTGACCAAATTCCGTTATTGGACAAAGAATCGGCTACCCTTCTTGGAAATCGTAAAATGGGAAGTATGGTAGATATGGTTTCTCAGTTTGAGGTGGATGAGATTTATACACAGATTAACTACAATGACAAACCGGTCAGAGTATCCCCTCTTAAATATGCCAATGTTATTAAATGGTTTACGAACCGTTCCGAAGGAATACCGGCATATGTAAGAATTGATATGGCAAGCCAGTCGACAGAGTTGGTTAAACTGAAAGAAGGAATGAAGTATACGACAAGCGAGCATTTTAACCGCAATATTTACAGACATCTTCGTTTTAAATACCCGACTTATATTTTTAACGATTTAAGTTTTGAAACGGATGATAAAGGAATTCCTTATTGGATTTGTCCGGTGAAGAAGTTTAATATTGGATTGTTCGGAGGAGAAACAATCGGAAGAGTTGTTTTATGTAATGCGATTACAGGAGAAACGAAAGATTATGCCATTGATGAAGCACCGTCATGGATTGACAGAGCATATTCAGCGGATTTGCTTGTGCAGTTGTATGATTACTACGGTTCTTTAAAACACGGATTTTTAAATAGCGTACTTGGACAGAAAGACTGTCTGAAGACGACAGACGGATATAACTATCTTGCGATTGATGATGACGTATGGGTATATACAGGTGTAACATCTGTAAGCGGTGATGAATCTAACGTTGGATTTGTTCTGATGAATCAGCGTACAATGGAAACAAAATTCTACTCTATTGAGGGTGCGACTGAGAAGTCAGCGATGTCTTCGGCAGAAGGACAGGTACAGAACTTAAAGTATAAAGCAACCTTCCCATTATTGTTAAATATTTCAGGTGAACCGACCTATTTTATCGCATTGAAAGACGATGCGGGACTTGTAAAGAAATATGCAATGGTAAATGTACAGAAATATCAGTTGGTTGCAATCGGTGATACGGTGAGTTCCTGCGAGAAGCAGTATAATAAACTTTTGGTGACGGACGGAGTTATTAAAGAGGAAGAAGAAACGACGGAAGTACAGACGGTAAAAGGTAAAATAAGCAAGATTGCTCAAGGAGTTATCGAAGGAAATTCTCACTATTATATTATGTTGGAAGGTAACAATGAGATTTTTGATGTATCTGTTGTAGATTTTATCGATGTGATTAAATATGAAGTCGGACAGGAAGTTACAATTGAATATAAAAAAGGAGAGAAAGCCAATAAGGTTTTATCTATGAAATAGGCAACAAAAAAGAGGAAAATGCAATGAAGTCATTTTCCTCTTTTGTCATTTAATTAAGTACCTGACAGTCAGTTAAATCAATATCACTTAAATCTTCGCGGTCAGCACTGACGCTTAAGTAGAATTCAATGTGATGAAGTTTACTGATATTCTTAAGTCTTTCTACGAAACGAGGCATATTTTCTAATGAAATGTCTGATTGTTTTAAAATACCGTCAATAAAAATACATTCAATGTCGCTGTTGCAACTAATCATACCGTAAATGAAACCGGTGTAGTCATCAATGTTGCGGATAGATGGATAATCAGCCATACATATCGCTCTTATATCAAAAGAAAGATTAAATGTATCGTTATGGCTGTTTTTAATAAAAACTACGTTTCCGTCCAATGTTTTTGCCTTTTCGTTAGCAAAATCAATCATTTGTTGTGTCTTACCACTGCCTTTTGGGCCTACTAATAAATTTACCATAGCACTATCTCCTTTATGTATATTTCGTTCTGTCTTGATGTTAATTATTATACAACAAATCTGGAAAATGAGCAACAAATTATCTAAAAAATATAAAAATAATACTTTTAATTTGTGCAAATTAATGTATAATACCAGTAGTATGAATGAATTGGGAGGCAGGACAGGATGATTCAGATTTTGGTAATAGAAGATGACAGGCATATAGGGGAAGGACTACAGTTCCTTTTAGAGAGCGAAGGATTTCATGCGGAATTGGCTATGAGCAGGGAAGAAGGATTGGAAAAACTGGAAAAGAAATTATATCAATTATTGATTTTGGATGTAAATCTTCCGGATGGAAGCGGATTTACATTTTTTCAGGAGATACAGAAAAAAGGAATACCGGTTATTTTTTTGACAGCGCTTGACGAAGAAGAAAATATAGTAAGGGGATTTCAGTTAGGGGCAGATGAATATATTACGAAACCGTTTCGGCCAAGAGAACTCATTTCCAGAGTGAAAAACGTAATTAGGCTTCGAGGAATAGAAGCAAATGGAAAGCAGGAGTTGACAATAGGAAATGTTTCTATCCGGTTGGAAGAAAAGATTGTATATAAGAATGGAAATCCACTTGAACTGACAGCGTTAGAATATAAAATTCTGTTATTGTTTTTTGAAAATAGGGGAAGAATTTTGACAAGAAATCAAATATTATCACATATTTGGGATGAATCGGGAAACTTTGTTAATGATAATACGCTTACGGTTTATATAAAAAGACTTCGGGAAAAAATTGAAGATAATCCAAATGAACCGAGTATTATTAAAACAGTCAGAGGAATGGGGTATAAAATAGGAGGATAGTATGGAGAAAAAAAGATGGGTTTTAATAGTATGTCTATGTATACTGTTTAACTTTTCCATCAGTCTTTTCTTAGGAACTGTCAAGGAAAAGGAGATAAATGGCTGGCTGTATACGACAACGGAGAAAATTTTAGAGGAGAACGAGGGGGGAGAAATGGATGTCTTAAAAAAATATGGTGTAGAAGAAAGTGAGTTTCGTCCTGTATCTATAGCGGTTGGAGTTACCTGTATCGGATTGGTAAACGGTATTTTGTTTTTGATGGTCAGTTTGTACGACAGGAAAAAGCAGAATGAAAAATTACGGCAAATGGAAAAGTATTGTGAGGAAATTTTGTCGGGAAAGGAAACGCTGCAATTAGATGAGAATGAAGAGGGAAAATTTAGTATTTTAAATAATAAGGTATATGATATTACAATGCTTTTAAGAGAAAAGAATGTTTATTTGGAGGAGAGCAAATCTGAACTGGAAAAATTTTTGGCGGACATATCGCATCAGTTGAAAACGCCAATCACATCTTTACATATGGCGAACGAACTTTTGCGAATGGATTTGCCACAGGAGAAAAAAGAGTTGTTTTTGGATAATATGCAGAAAGACTTGGTGAAAATCGAATGGCTTGTTAAAGGAATATTAAATTTGGCAAAGTTAGATTCACAGACTTTTACATTGAAAGAGGAAGAAGTATGCGTAAAACAATTAATAGAAGAAGTGAGAGAACGTTTTGACGTTTTGTGTGAGGTGACAGGAAGTAATATTTATGAAGAGGGAGAAAAAAAGGCGAAAATGTGGTGTGATTTTCGCTGGACGAAGGAAGGCATATGCAATATAGTTAAAAATGCCATTGAGCATGGGGCAACAGAAATAAAAATTTTTTGGGAAGAAAACTATATTTATACGAAAATAAGCATACAAGATAATGGTGAGGGAATTGACGAGGAAGATTTACCTCATATTTTTGAACGATTTTATAAAAGCAAAAATGCAAAAGAGGACAGCGTTGGACTTGGACTTGCATTTACAAAGAGTATCATAAAGCATCAGGGTGGGGATGTTGAAGTGAAAAGCAAGAAACAGAAAGGAACAGAATTTATTTTAAAATTTTATCAGAAGTCACTTTAGAGTCACTTTCGTTCGATATGATAGTTCTGTCGAAAGGAGAAGGAGAACAGTTATGGAAATTTTGAAAGTTGAAAATTTGTGTAAAACATATGGAATGAATGACACGGAAGTGCGGGCTTTGGATAATATAAGTTTTTCTGTGGAAAGAGGTGAATTTGTCGCTATTATCGGCGCTTCAGGAAGCGGAAAATCTACCTTACTTCACCTGATTGGAGGAGTGGATAGAGCAACCGCAGGAAAGATTTATATTGACGGAACGGAGATTTCGGATTTGAATAATGATAAAATGGCGATTTTTAGAAGAAGACAGTTGGGATTGATTTATCAGTTTTATAATTTGATTCCGATACTAAATGTGGAGGAAAATATAGCGCTTCCATGCCGTTTAGACGGAAAACAGGTGGAAAAAGAGAAGATGGAAGAGATGCTTTCCACATTAAATCTGACAAACAGAAGAAAACATTTACCAAATCAGTTATCGGGAGGGCAGCAGCAGAGAGTTTCTATCGGGAGAGCATTGATTAATCATCCTGCAATTGTGCTGGCAGATGAACCGACTGGAAATCTTGACAGTAAAGCGTCAGGAGAGATTATCGATTTGCTGAAAATGACAAACAGAAAATACGACCAGACCATTCTTCTGATTACCCACGATGAGAAAATTGCACTGGAAGCAGACCGCATTATCACTATCGCTGATGGGAAAATCATAAAAGATGAGAAAGTGAGGTAATTTATGAATGTTTTAAATGAACTCACTGTAAAAAGTTTGAAAAAAAATAAGAGAAGAACGGTTGTCACTGTTTTTGGTATTTTACTTTCAGTGGCATTGATTACTGCAATCACAACTTTTGTATCTAGTATGCAGGGAAGTCTTGTGGATTACGCAAAGAAAAATGCAGGAAACTATCATATTTTGGCTGAGAACGTACCTGAAGAAAAACAGAAATATCTTTTGTACAATGAAAAAGTGGAAAAGAAAATTGTTATACAGACAATAGGAAATGCAAAAACAGTTTCCTTACAGTATAAACAGGAAGTACAAGAAGAGAATATCAATAAAACAAAAGTGCGTGCAGTGAAGAAAAAAGATTTTACCGACTTGGGAATTGTTTTACAGAGTGGAAATTTCCCGAAGAAAGAAAATGAAATTGTGATACCGGAGCATTTTCTTAATGCTTACAGTATAAAAATCAATGTAGGAGATACATTGAAATTAGATGTGGACGGTAAGGAAAAGAAATATATTGTATCGGGAATTTCAGGAATATCGGCGGTTGAATTTTATGATGATGAGGGACAACTCGGCTGTAGTTTATTTACAGTGCCGGAACATGAGGTGAATGGTGAGAATATTGATATTGCCATGTTAATGAAAACGCCGAAAGAAACATTTGCTTTTAAGAAAATACTTGAAAAGGAAGTAGGTTTAAATGACCTAAATGTAAATGATACATTGCTGACTTTTCAGGGAGCAGTAGAAAATGTAGATGTGTTAATAACACTGAAAGTGCTGGCAGGAATTGTTATCGGAATTATTTTACTGACATCTGTATTTGTTATTAAAAACAGTTTTGACATTTCTATTACAGAGAGATTAAAGCAGTACGGAATGTTGGCAAGTGTAGGGGCAACTTCCAAACAGATACGAAAGAACGTCTTGTTTGAGGGTGCGATTTTAGGAGTAGCAGCCATTCCGCTTGGTATTCTGCTTGGCATAGGAGCGATTTGGTGTACGATTCAAGTTGTCATGGAAATTTTAAAGGGAACAACTTTTAACGGAGAAATTGCATTGAAACTATATGTGTCGGTTGAGGCTATCCTTATTGCCGTAGTTGTAGCAATAATCATGATTTATATATCTTCACTTATTCCGGCGAAAAAAGCGGAAAAAGTTTCGCCTATGGAGGCGATTCGCGAAACAAAAGGTACGAAGTTAGAGGCAAAGCAACTGCGTACATCAAAATTCTTCCAAAAAGTTTTTGGAATAGAGGGAGAGATAGCGAGAAAAAATTTAAAGAGAAGTCGAAAAAAATATAGAACAACGGTATTTTCGCTTTTTATTAGTATTGTATTATTTTTATCTATCAGTTCAGTAAGAATATACGGGCAGGAGATACAGGATATGGAATATGCAAAAATGGATTATAATCTTATTGCACGTTATGATGAGCAGGATATGAAGGAAAAGGGCAAAATCTATCAAAAAGCCGGTAAAGTAGAAGGAATTAAAAAATCTGAACTTGTTAAAGTATGGATTACTACACCAATAAATGTATCTTTTACGGATGAGGCAGAAAAGAGCAGGGGAATTACGGAGTTTAGTCAGGAAGAAAAAGACAAGGAAATGGAGTTTGTATTTTACTCTGTTTCTGACAAGACTTATAAAGAATTTGCAAAAAAACTGGGATTATCTTATGAGGAAGTAAAAGATAAAGGTATTTTATGTGATACGAGTATCGCATTTGTCCGTGATGAAAACGATGAAAAGGCAAAACGGACAAAATATCATGAACTGACGGTAAAAGAAGGGGAAAAACTTCGGTTTGACGGTGGAGAAATTGAAATTGCCAAACGTTCAGACAGAGTTCCGTTTACGCAAAACTTTTATTATGGAGTAAATATTATTGTATCAGAGGCGTGGATGTCTGCTAAGGATTTCCATTATGATGGTTTATATATTGATGCGGATGATACATTTAAGGTTCGCGAGAATATAGAAAAAATAACAGGAGAAGACAACTGGCTGTATATGGATTTTGAGGAAAGAGCAAAGGAAAATAACAGTATTAACATGATTATTTCTATATTCCTGTATGGTTTTGTAGCAGTAATTTCCGTTATCGGTATTACCAATATATTTAATACGATTACGACTAATATGGCATTACGAAGCAGAGAATTTGCTACGTTGCGGTCTGTTGGAATGACGGACAAAGAGTTTAAAAAGATGATATGGTATGAAAGTTTATTGTATGGAACTAAGGCACTTTTACTCGGAATTCCGGTGGGGCTTGGATTATCATATATTTTCTACAGACAGTTTACCGATATTTTAGAATTACCGTATCATGTGCCGTATCACCAGTTGATTATTTGCATTCTGTTTGTCTTTTCTATTATGTGTATGACTATGCAGTATTCTGTGAAAAAAGTGGAAAAACAAAATATAATAGAAACAATCCGAAGTGAAAATATTTAGAAGAAAATAAGGAGGACGTGATAAATTTATTGCGTTCTCCTTTAAATTTTGTTTGATTTACAGGCAAAAAAAGTATTATAATAAAAACAATTGTCATAGATACAATAATACGATAAAGGAGGAAAAGAAATGATAAAAGAACTTTCAAAAAGCATTCGGGAATACAAAAAACCGTCCGCTTTAGCGCCGGTTTTTGTTTCTTTGGAAGTCATTATGGAATGTATTATTCCATTTGTAATTGCCCGTCTTGTAAATGAGATTAAGGCAGGATGTGGCATAAAAACGATTGCAATTTACGGCGGTATTTTAATTTTTATGGCAGGCTTTGCATTACTTGCAGGTGCAATAGCAGGCTCTGTCTGTGCAACAGGTTCATGTGGATTTGCAAAAAACTTGAGAAAAGATATGTTTTATAAGATACAGACATACTCTTTTACGAATATTGATAAATTTTCTACATCGTCACTTGTAACTAGGCTTACAACGGACGTGACGAATGTACAAATGGCATATATGATGCTTATAAGAGTGGCAATCCGTTGCCCGCTTATGTTAATTTTTTCCTTCACAATGGCATTTATTATGGGAGGAAAGATGGCATGGATATTCGTTGTGTTAGTTCCGATACTGGCAGTGGGATTATTTCTGATTATCCGAATGGTTATGCCTTTATTTAAAAGGGTATTTAAAAAATATGATAATCTGAATAATTCTATTCAAGAAAACATTAAGGGAATGCGTGTTGTAAAATCATATGTTCGTGAAGAATATGAAAAAGAGAAATTCGAGAAGGCAGCAGATAATATTTGCAGGGATTTTACAAAGGCAGAGAAAATTTTGGCGTTCAATAACCCGCTTATGCAATTCTGTATGTACACGGTTATGATTTTTGTTCTTTATTTCGGTTCATATGTTATTATCACATCAAGAGGGCTTGATTTAGATGTAGGTCAATTCTCAGCGCTTTTGACATACAGCTTCCAAATCTTAAATTCACTTATGATGATGTCTATGGTATTCGTGATGATTACAATGGCAAGTGAATCTTCAAAACGTATTATGGAAGTTTTACAGGAGGAGGGAACAATTAAAAATCCTGAAAATCCTGTGTATGAAGTGAAAGACGGAGCGATTGATTTTGAAAATGTCAACTTTAAATATGCGAAAACGGCAGAAAAAATGGCACTTTCTAATATTGATTTACATATACATTCCGGCGAAACGATTGGTGTTATCGGCGGAACAGGTTCTTCTAAATCTTCTTTAATTCAGTTGATTTCCAGATTGTATGATGCAACAGAAGGATGTGTAAAGGTTGGAGGAATTGATGTAAAAGAATATGATTTAACTTCTTTAAGAAATGAAGTATCCGTTGTATTACAGAAAAATGTGTTGTTTTCCGGAACAATTAAAGAAAATCTCAGATGGGGAAATAAGGATGCGACAGATGAAGAATTGATTGAAGCTTGTAAACTGGCGCAGGCAGATGAATTTATCAGACAGTTCCCAAAACAATATGATACATATATTGAACAGGGTGGAACGAATGTATCAGGTGGTCAGAAGCAAAGATTATGTATTGCGAGAGCATTGTTAAAGAAACCGAAAATTTTAATTCTAGATGATTCGACAAGTGCCGTAGATACAAAGACGGATGCGTTAATTAGAAAGGCGTTTAAGGAATTTATTCCGGAAACAACAAAAATTATTATTGCACAGCGTATTTCGTCTGTGGAGGAGGCAGATAGAATTATCGTAATGGATAAAGGTACGATTAATGCAATCGGAACACATAAACAATTACTTGCAGAAAATGAAATTTATCAGGAAGTGTATATTTCTCAGAATAAGGCAGGTGAAGATGATGAATAAAAGAGAGAAAAAAGGAACGCTTGGAAGACTTTTGAAAACGTTGTTTGAATTTTATCCGGTGAAAATGCCACTCGTTCTTTTATGTATTGTTTTTAGTGCGATTGTTACTTCCATTCCTGCGATTTTCATGCAAAATATTATTTCTATAGTAGAAACAAGTTGGAAAACGGGAAATTGGGAAGCGGTTAGCACAAAAATAGTTACTTATGTAAGTATTTTATTGATTTTCTATATTCTTTCATTGCTTTCAGCAGTTGCTTTTACACAGATGATGGCGACAATTACACAGGGATTTTTGAAAAAACTTCGTGTGAAAATGTTCCACGGAATGCAGAACCTTCCGATTAAATATTTTGATACACATAATCACGGTGATATTATGAGTTATTATACAAATGATATTGACACATTACGACAGTTGGTATCACAGAGTATTCCGCAACTTTTAATTTCATCGGTTACGGTTTTGACTGTATTTGGGATTATGATGTACTTTAGTTTGTGGCTGACATTAGTAGTGGTTATCGGAGTGATACTTATGTTTGCCGTGACGAAGAAAATCGGCGGAAATTCTGCAAAATATTTTACCCGTCAACAGACTTCGCTTGGAAAGGCAGAAGGATATATTGAGGAGATTATGAATGGACAGAAAGTTGTTCAGGTATTCTGCCATGAGAGAGAATGCGAGGAAACATTTGACAGAATAAATGAAAAATTATTTGCAGATTCAGAGAGCGCTAATAAATTTGCCAATATGCTTATGCCGATTTTGAATAATATAGGAAATGTCCTCTATGTTGCGGTTGCACTTACCGGAGGTGTTTTGATGCTGGCAAAAGCGCCAAATGTAAGTTTATCGGGAATGGCAATCGGTATAAGCATTGTTGTACCTTTTTTAAATATGACAAAACAATTTTGCGGAAATGTCAGTCAGGTATCCAATCAGGTAAACTCAGTTGTTATGGGGCTTGCCGGTGCGGAGAGAATTTTTGAACTGATTGATGAAGAGCCGGAAGAAGATGAAGGATATGTAACTCTTGTAAATGCAAGAGAAGAAAACGGACAGATTGTAGAATGCAAAGAACGTACGGGAATGTGGGCATGGAAACATCCGCATCAAAATGATGGATCGGTAACATATACAAAATTATCGGGAGATGTCCGTATGTTTGACGTAGATTTTGGGTATGAAGAAAACAAAACGGTTTTACATAATATTACTTTATATGCAGAGCCGGGACAGAAAGTCGCTTTTGTAGGTTCGACAGGTGCAGGAAAAACAACAATTACAAATCTGATTAATCGTTTTTACGATATTGCGGATGGAAAAATCCGATATGACGGAATTAATATTAATAAGATTAAAAAGTCAGATTTAAGACGTTCTCTTGGAGTTGTTCTTCAGGAAACAAATCTATTTACGGGAACGGTAATGGATAATATCCGTTATGGAAGATTGGATGCTACGGAAGAAGATTGTATTAAGGCGGCAAAACTTGCGGGAGCGGACGATTTCATTACACGTCTGCCGGAAGGATATGATACTCCTCTGACAGAAAACGGAGCGAATCTTTCACAGGGACAAAGACAGTTAATTGCAATCGCAAGAGCGGCAGTTGCAGATCCGCCGGTAATGATTTTAGACGAAGCAACGTCATCTATCGATACTCGTACAGAAGCGATTGTACAGAAGGGAATGGACGCACTTATGGAAGGAAGAACTGTTTTTGTCATCGCACACAGATTATCCACTGTGCGAAATTCCGATGTGATTATGGTTCTGGAGCAGGGACATATTATCGAGCGTGGTACACATGATATGCTTATAGCAGAAAAAGGTAAATACTATCAGTTATATACAGGTGCATTTGAACTAGAATAATATAGAAGGAGAAAAGCAATATGGGAATGAGAGTAAATAAACAACTTCCTCTTCCTTTAGAGTTAAAAGAAGAGTACCCGTTGTCAAAAGATATTGTAGAATTAAAAAGACGGAGAGATAAAGAAATTCGAGATATTTTTACCGGAAAATCCGATAAATTTATCGTACTCGTGGGACCTTGTTCAGCAGATAATGAAGTGGCAATTTGTGATTATGTGAAACGTCTGGCTAAATTGAATGAACAGGTATCAGATAAACTGATGATTATTCCTAGAATTTATACAAATAAGCCTAGAACAACAGGGGCAGGGTATAAAGGAATGCTTCATCAGCCGGAACCGGATAAAGCCCCTGATTTGCTAGGTGGCATTATTGCAATCCGCAAAATGCATATTCATGCGATTGAGGAAAGCGGTCTTACTGCTGCAGATGAAATGCTTTATCCTGAAAATAGAAGTTATCTTGATGACATATTATCATACGAAGCGATTGGGGCTCGTTCTGTGGAAAATCAGCAGCACAGATTGACAGCGAGTGGAATGGATATTCCGGTTGGAATGAAAAATCCAACGAGTGGAGATTTTTCGGTAATGATGAATTCAGTAATTGCAGCACAGAGTTCCCACACGTTCATTTACAGAGGAATGGATGTGACAACAGATGGTAATGATCTAGCGCATGTTATTCTTCGCGGTGGTGTGGATAAATACGGAACGTGCATTCCGAACTACCATTATGAAGATTTGGTAAGATTACAGAATACATATAAAAAGATGGACTTACAAAATCCGGCTGCGATTGTGGATGCAAACCATTCTAATTCTAACAAACAATTTAAAGAACAAATTCGTATTGTAAGTGAAGTGTTGCATAGTAGAAATTATAACCCTGAGATTAGAAAACTGGTAAAAGGAGTTATGATTGAAAGTTATCTGGAAGAAGGATGTCAGAATATTGCAGAAGACAGGGTTTATGGAAAGTCAATTACAGATCCATGTTTGAGTTGGAAAGACACAGAAATATTGATTCACAAAATTGCTGAAAATTGTTAGATAAAAGTTGTAAAAACAAAAGTTTCTGTGATATAATTAGGAATAAGAATAAAATTTCAGAATTATATAGAAGGAGGCTGACCGTTATGACTGATAATATTATCATTACGATTGGAAGACAATTTGGAAGCGGCGGACATGAAATTGGAAACAGATTGGCAACAAGGCTTGACATACCCCTTTACGACCATAATCTTGTCAAAATGGCAGCAAGGGAATTACATTTAGATGAAGCGGTTGCGGAAGAAGCAGACGAGAGTATGCTTGGAAAATTTCTTTCCGCTTATGTTGTAGGTGTAGGAAGTTATACTTCGTTTATTACAAATGAAGCCGTTGTTGAGCCTGTGAGCGATAGGTTGTATGCAGAACAGACAGAGATTTTGAAACGGTTGGCAAAGCGAAGTTCCTGTGTAATTGTAGGCAGATGTGCGGACTATGTATTGGGAGATTATTCCAATTATATTCATACATTTATTTATGCATTTTGGGAAGACAGAGTCAGAAGAATTATGGATATCTATGGATTGACTGAGAAACAGGCAAAAGAAAAAATCCGACAGATAGACAGAGAGAGAAGACTTTATTACGAGGCACATACAGGAAGAAAATGGGGGGACATTGAGTCGCATCAAGTAGTACTGAACAGTAGTCTTTTAGGAATTGATGGAACGGTAGATATTTTAGAAGCGGCTTATCACAAGAAAGCGGAACAGATGGCAAAAAGCAAATAAAAAGACAGGAGTTTTAACTCCTGTCTTTTTGTTTGGATTAGCATGAAACAGTTTCTTTATTTTTCTTTAAAAAGAAATTGAATGCAGAGTGGAAAATTTTATCAAACGCCATACCGTACAGAGAACCGAAAGCATTGTTGAATATTCTTAGGAATATTGCGCCGTACAGTGAAAACATTGGAACGGCGATTGCTAAAGCACCGAAAGAGTTAAATACCGTTTGCCATCCATAACTTGCAGAAAGACCTACTCCGATACCTCCGATCATACCGATGCACCCGTAAGCACTTTCGGGTAAAACGGTATATAAAACTAAGAATAGGGCCGCTCCGAGAATATTTCCCGGTGCACGAAATTTCACACGATATACTAAATCCTTACGGAATGGAAGAAGGACGGACATCGCGGAGATACCAATCCACATAACACGTGGAATATTTAATAAAGAAGCAATTAACAAAGCGGTAGATACGCCGAAAGTCAGACGGAGATACCACTGTGTACGGCTTGAAGTTAAGTCAAATTCTTTGAATAAATGTTTAAAACTTCTCTTATATTTGTACTTTTTATGATTGCGGTATAAGATAAATGCAGTCATTACCGCTCCGACAAAAAGTCCGGCCAGTCGCATTGTATAGGTGTGACCGCTAACATCATACCCCTGTAAAAGAAGATAGCCTAGTACGAATGTGGAATGATTAGACATAATCACATTATGACAACCGAAAAACATTAATAAAAAGATGCAAATAATATTAATAAAGAAAGCCGGTACAGGTGAAACCATGTTTGTTAATCGAGGACCAAAGGCAAGTATGCCGAAAATTCCCAACAGAACAACAGTGCCGTGGGGAGTGTGTATTCCCAAGTCTGCCTGTCGAAATACCATAACGGATAAAAGAACGACAACACCGACAATACTGTTATCGGCTCCGAATATTTTTGTGTACAGAGTAACGAAAAGAACGCAGAAAGAAACGGTAAGCAATATTTTAAATAAATAGATTGCCCAATGCTTTATTTTTTCTTTAGGCTCTTTAATGGTTTTTAATAATGCTTTTGAACCAACTTGATTTAATTGTAATTCCTGATAAAAAGTCAAATTAATTACCTCCCTTTTTCTTTTAATAACAATTCATTTGCTTCTTTGATTTTTGTGGTGAGAGAGTCAAAACGTTCATCACCCAATACTCTTCTTAACTGATATATCGGCTCTAAATAATAGGCGTACGTTAAATTTAATTCTTCATTTCCCTTTTCGGTAATAAGTAAAGAATAACTTCGTTTATCTGTCGGATTAGATTTTTTGTATAGAAATTCTTTTTTTTCCAAATGTTCGATAAGTCGGCTAACAGCAGATTTACTAAGTCCCATTGCGGAACAAAGAGAGTGAGGGGTCATAGGTATGTTTGATAATACTATACGGGAAAGTAAATCTAATTCCTGTGAGGATGTAATGCCTTCGTTTTTACTTCGCCGAATATGTAAACCGGAGAAGAGTCGTATATCCTGCATTTTTTCCATCATTTCAGTCCAGTGATAATCTTTCATAGAGTAATCTCCTTATATCAAATAGTTTACAATGTGAACTATTTGATATACTATGACAAAAAAATATATTTGTCAATAATAAAAATGTGATTTTATCACAGTAAATAAAAAGAAATTTGGTATAATAAGAAGAAAAAGTATTAGGAGGATAAGAAAATGAGCGAAATGTTGAAAATAGAAGAAGGATTACAGAAAATGAAAGAAACCGAAAATGCGGTGTTGTTGGATGTGAGGTCAACAGAGGAGTATCATGAGGGACATTTAGAGGGAAGTGTAAATATCCCGATTAATCGCATTCCGACTATTTCTCTTCCGAAAGAAACACCGATTTTTGTGTATTGTTTAAGCGGAGCAAGGTCAAAAAGAGCGGCGGACTTTTTGAATAAAATAGGGTATACGGCGATAAATATAGGGGGAATTGCCGGATATAACGGAAGACTGGTGGTATAATAGATGAAAGCAGTTATATTTGATATGGATGGAGTCTTGATTGACACAGAGAAATATTTGGTGAAATTCTGGTGTCAGGCAGGAAAAGAACTTGGCTATGATATGAAAAGGGAAGATGCTCTAATGATTAGGAGTTTAGCGGGAAAATATGCAAAACCGAAATTACAGTCAATTTATGGAGAAAGTTTTGATTATGTCGCCGTCAGAAACAGAAGAAAAGAATTAATGAAAGACTGGTTGGAGAAAAACGGAATTGAAAAGAAAAAGGGAGTGGATGAAATTCTTCCTTATTTAAAAGAGCAGGGATTGAAAATAGCGGTAGCAACTGCGACAGATGAAGAAAGGGCGGTTCGCTACTTGAAAGAAATAGGTATTTATCATTGGTTTGACAAAGTGATTTGTGCAAATATGGTAGAAAATGGGAAGCCGATGCCGGATATTTATCTTTATGCCTGTACACAGATTGGAGAAGAACCAAAAGACTGTTATGCTGTTGAAGATTCACCAAACGGAGTGAAATCTGCCTACTGTGCAGGATGCAGAACAATTATGGTACCGGATTTAACAGAGCCTGATAAGGAAACAGAGAAGTTACTTTATGCAAAGACAACTTCTCTGTCAGAACTTAAAGATGTTTTTTCTCAAGAGAACCGATAAGCAGTCCGCCAACAATGTTTCCTGCAGTAACGATTCCAAGAACTTTTAGGAAAGGCATAACCTGTACGCCGAAAGCCCATCCGTATGCGGAAAGATAATACATATTTGCAACAATATGGTCGTATCCTCCGAAAACAAATGCGGTAATCAGAAGCCATACATAAAAGATTTGAGGGAAAGATCCTTTTGGATATTTCTTTCCAAGAAGAACGGCATAACTTACAAAAATTGCACAGATAATTCCCATAATAAATAAACTGAGTGGGGAATCTGCAAGTTTTGTATCCACAATTGGTTGAAGACGCTCTAAGATTTTGCCTTCAAATCTGCAAAAATGTACAAGTGTGGCGATAATAAATGCACCGACACCATTTCCGAGCCAGGCCATAACCAAATCTATCACACCGTATTCTTTTGTGGCAACCATAAGTGGACATACTCTTGTAAAAAGCATATTGCTGAAGTTGAACACAAGAAAAATTCCTGTAGCAAAGAAAAGAGAGGCAACTATCTGATTAGGTATAATCAGGAAAGTCATTGCACCCAGAGAGATGTAAGCACCCGCCATCAAGCCACTGAAAAAGTTTTGTTTCATCTGTTTGTACTCCTTTAGTATTTAATATTTTATCGTTAGTTAAAAACTCAATCTTTTCAATTCTACCATATTTGATATATATTTCACAAGAGAAAAAGTATAATTTGTGTGCCTGATTTTCTGATTGACAGAAGTGCGGCGAATATGCTATTGTGCTAAGTGGTAAAAAGGAAGAAAGGGTATGACGATGAAAAAAATATTGATGTTTTTTCTAATCTTTTTACTCGCGTTTGCAAATACGGATGAATGGATTGTAGTTGAAGAACCATTATCTATGTATACGCAGGATAAAAACACAATAAAGAAGCGTTTTTTAGAGCGGGTAGTGGAAAAAGACAGTGCGGTAGTCATGGTACGTGGAAAAGTACATACAAGTACCCCTGCGATGAGGAAGAATAGAATTAGAATATATTTTTATTTTTTACTAATGTGTTTTCTTTATTTTCGGTCAAAGAAAAGCAGAAGAGGGGACACATTTACGGAAATATGGAACTTTCTGGAATATCATATTCGTCGAATGCGTCAGATACATCAGATGGATGGGAAAAAGAGGAATTGTTCTCTGACATTAATTAGCGCATAGGATAAGATAGGAAAGAAAGGATAGAACAAAGAAATGGGAATGGCAGAAGTATTTATGTTACTCGGTGGACTTGCATTATTTTTATACGGAATGCAGATGATGAGTAACGGGTTGGAAGCAGCAGCAGGTAATAAAATGAAGAAGATTTTGGAGAGAGTAACATCTAATCGTATCGTAGGTGTAGTTGTCGGTGCGGCAATTACGGCGGTAATTCAGTCTTCTTCAGCAACTACGGTTATGGTAGTCGGATTTGTAAATTCAGGTTTGATGACATTAAATCAGGCAGTATGGGTAATTATGGGTGCGAATATCGGTACAACTATTACCGGACAGTTAATTGCACTTGATATAGGAGCAATTGCACCTCTTATTGCATTTATCGGTGTGGCATCAATCACATTTATTAAAAATGAGAGAGTAAAACATATCAGTGAAATCCTTGCCGGACTTGGAATTTTATTTATCGGTATGGAAACAATGGGAAATGCAATGGCACCTCTTCAGGAATCTGAAACATTTATCGGATTTATGGCAAATGCAAGTAATCCGCTTGTTGGTATTATTGTTGGTGCTATATTTACTGCGGTTATTCAATCTTCATCGGCCTCTGTCGGTATTTTACAGGCATTAGCACAGACAGGAGTAGTTCCTCTTTCAAGTGCCGTATATATTTTGTTTGGACAAAATATCGGTACCTGTATTACAGCAGTGCTTGCATCTATCGGTACAAAGACAAATGCGAAGAGAACAACAGTTATTCATTTAATGTTTAACATTATCGGTTCGATTTTATTTACGGTTATTTGTTTGCTTACACCGTTCGTTCATTTAGTGGAAACACTAACTCCTAATGATACGGTTGCACAAATTGCCAATGTACATACAATTTTTAACATTACAACAACATTATTACTTCTTCCTGTAGGAACTTATATGGCAAAACTAGCAGTGAAAATTCTTCCGGAATCAAAAGAGGATGATGAAGAAGAACACAGATTGGCATATATTGAAAAATTTGAAAGCAGTTATGCAGTAGGTAATGCTGCTCTTGCGATTTCGCAGGTGGAAAGTGAAGTAAACCGTATGCTTACAATGGTAAAGAAAAATACGGAAACAGGTTTCAATGCACTTCTTCGCATAGACAAAATTGATGAAGCAAAAATGTTGGACAGAGAAGAATATATCGATTATTTAAATAAAGAAATTTCAAAATATATCGTAGGTCTTATGGGAACAGAAATGGCAGACGAAGACTTGCGAAGAATTAATGCATATTATAAAATTATTTCTAACATTGAACGTGTGGGAGATCACGCGATGAATTTCTTAGGATATGCAAAAGATTTGAAACAGTGGGAGATGAAACTTTCTGAGTCAGCGTTAAAAGAAGTTGAAGAGATGAAATTACTCTGTGCAAAAGCGTTAGAAGATGTTACTGTTACGGATATTTCTAAAGCGGAAAAGGTTTTGGAAAAGGCTGCTCAGAATGAACAGAAGATTGATGATATGAAAGAAATCTATCTGAAAGAACAGATTGAAAGAATGAAAACAGGTAACTGTAGAGCAGAAACAGGAATTATTTTTTCGGAAATTCTTACGGATTTTGAAAGAATCGGTGATCATATCTTAAATATTGGTGAACAATACAACGAAATGATGTAATAACATTGCTAGTTTTTCTTGAAAGCGGTATAATAAACTTACAACACATAATAAAGCAAAGGAGGCTTTCTTATGAAGATAGATATGCACTGTCATGTGAAGGAAGGTTCGATAGACAGTAAAGTAAGTTTGGATGAATATATTACAATTTTAAAACAAAATGGTTTTCAGGGAATGTTGATTACAGACCATAATACTTACAAAGGATACCGTTACTGGAAAGAAAATATGCGTGGGAAAAAACATACGGATTTTGTTGTGTTAAAAGGTATCGAGTATGATACGCGAGATGCGGGACATATTATTGTTATTATGCCGGAAGGGGTAAAGATGCGTCTTTTAGAGGTGAAAGGCCTTCCGGTGTCTGTTCTGATTGATTTTGTTCATAAGAACGGTGGTATTTTAGGACCTGCACATCCATGTGGAGAGAAATATTTGAGTTATACAAATACGAAAAGATTTTTTAAATCACCGGAATTAATTAAGAGATTTGATTTCTTTGAAGGATTTAATGCGTGTGAACCGGAAGTATCTAATGAAGCGGCGATGAAATTGGTAACACGCTATCATAAACCGGCGGTTGCGGGAAGCGACTCTCACAAACCGGAATGTGTTGGAAAGGCATATACGATTTTACCTGAGTATGTTACTTGTGAAACAGAATTGATTACGCTAATCCGAAAGAAAGTTCCGATTGAAGTTGGCGGGACATTATATGCGAAGACAACAAAGGAGAAATTGGGCAAGGCGAGTAAGATTTTGACATATTCTTTCTGGATATACAATAAAGGAGGAAATCTTCTGAAAGCGCATAAACGAAAAGGAAAAGAGAAGGAAGAAAATCCTGTGGATGCAATAGACCCGATTGAAGTAGAACTTTTAGCAAAGAAAAAATTGAAAAATATATCATAACAAGAAGGTATGTCTTTTGGCATACCTTCTTATTTATAAATGATTAGAAAGAGGGTGAAGATATAGTATTAGATGGTATATGGATATTTCTACTGTTTATTATTTCCATACAGGATATAAGATATAAAAAAATAGAAAATAAATGGATTTTGATTTTATTATTGTGTGGTTTGTGCAAGGGCTTTGCTCTTAAATGGTTTGTGGGAGCGATGACGGCAGGAATAGTCTTTTTTCTTATACTGATTTTGGTTCCGGCAAGTTTCGGTGGAGGGGATGTGAAATTGAGTGTTGCACTCGGTTATTATTTGGGAGCGGAAAAATGGTTTTATAGTTTTGCAACTGCCATATTTTTGGCGGGAATAGTTATTGTAGGAAAATATATTTTGGGAAAGATAGGGAAAGAGGAAGAGATAGCGTTTGGACCCTGTCTTTGTCTGGGAGCGGTGGCAATGAAAGTTTTTATGTAAATAATAGTGACAGAATGATAGTGAATTGATATAATTAATAAGGTTAGGCTGTTTTAGTATTTAATGCAAATAAAAGCAAGGAGATAGAATAATGGAAAAAGTAGAATTTTTACCTGTGCTGTTGGCCAGTGATATTAATGTATACAGTATGGCAAGAGCATTTCATGAAGAGTATGGAATTAAGTCATTAGTTGTAGCGAGAAGTTCCAGCAATATCATTGCAAACAGTAAGATTCTTGTATATAGAGAAAGAGCGGGATTGGACAAGACGGAAGTTTTTCTTAAGGAAATGAATGGCATATATAAGAAATACGGAAAAGCGAAGAAACTTATTCTCATCGGTTGTGCAGACCACTATGTACGTCTGATTGTGGAAAATAAGGCTGAATTAAAGGATAAATTTATTTTACCTTATACGGATAAGGAAGTGTTGGATAACATTGTCTTAAAAGAAACTTTCTATGAATTGTGTGAGAAATACAATTTAGATTACGCAAAAACATTTATCTATAAACCGGAAATGAATTTTGAGTTTGATTTAAAAGATATGTTGTTTCCGGTAGTGTTGAAAGCTTCAGATAGTGTTAAGTTTCATCGCAATAAATTTGAAGGTTTTCACAAGGCATACTTTATCGATACGAAAGAAGAGTTAGTGGACACATTGAAATTGATTTACAAAAACGGTTATGATGATAACATGATTATTCAAGAGAAAGTTCCGGGTGAAGACGCGGCGATGTATGATTTGCAAATCTATGTTGGAAGTGACCATAAAGTAAAAATGATGAATCTCGGAAATGTTGTGTTGGAAGAACATACTCCTACAGCAATTGGTAACAATGCAGCAACAATTACAATGTCAGATTATAATGAAGAATTAATGAAAAAAATACAGTTTTTAATGGAAGATATTGGATATGAAGGCTTTGCGGACTGCGACTTAAAATATGACTATCGTGACGGTAAATATAAAATGTTTGAAATTAATATCAGACAGGGCAGAAGCCACTATCGTGTAACAGGCGGAGGTTACAATTTAGCAAAATATGTTGTGGATGATTATGTATATCATAAAGAAATTCCGACAACTTATGTAAAAGATGAATATTTCTGGCATGTTGTTCCCCTTGGAGTTGTCTATAAATATGTAAAGGATAAAGATAAGATTGCTAAGATTAAAGAATTAGTAAAACAGGGGAAAGTATGTGATTCCTTCTATTATAAAGAGGATATGTGTCTGAAGAGAAGGATTATGTATTGGCTCAGATGTATGAACCACTATAAAAAATATAAGAAATATTTTTAAAAAGAGGTATAAAAATACCAAATTTTGATGTTACATCAAGATTTGGTATTTTTTGTTGATTTTATTTAAAAAAGTAAACCGATACGGTATACGATAAAACTCATCACCCATGCAACGATAAGCTGGAAACTAATAATTGCAAATGTAAGTTTTTTACTATGAACCTCTCTGTTGATTGTAGCGATTGTGGCGGTACACGGTACATATAAAAGACAGAATACCATAAGTGCGTATGCATTTGCCGTTCCAAATCCTATTCCGCCAAGTGTAGCGGCCAAAGCGCTCATACCACTTGTGGAAGTAATGTTCTGTATGCCAAAGAGTACACCACAACTCGAAACAACAACTTCTTTAGCGGCAATTCCGGCGATAAGTGCAACAATAATCTGCCAGTAACCAAGACCGAGCGGTTTGAATATAGGAACGATAAGTCTTCCTGCCATAGAGCCGAAACTCTGTGTAATATCCGTCACATATCCGGTTGGACCAAAGTTTAATAAAATCCACATAATGACAGATGCAATAAAGATAACAGTTCCCGCTTTTGTCAGATAATCTTTTATTTTTTCCCAAACATAAATTGCGATTGTATGCGCGTTTGGTGTCTTGTATTCAGGAAGTTCAATAAGCAGAGCGTGTTCTGCTTTACTTCCGTCAAATTTAGAAATGATATATGCAGTTACGATTGCAACAATAATTCCAATAAGGTACATAGAATAGGAAACAAGCATGGCGTGTTTCGGGAAAAACATTTGTGAAAACAAAACGTAAATCGGTAATCTTGCGCTGCAAGACATAAACGGTGTCACAAGAATTGTTTTCAGCCTGTCTTTTTTGTGTTCTAATGCACGAGAAGCCATAATGGCAGGAACGGAGCAACCAAATCCTAAAAGAAGGGGAATAAATGCACGTCCTGATAAACCTAATTTACTCATAATATCGTCCATGACAAAAGCAACTCTCGACATATATCCGCTGTCTTCAAGGAAAGCAAGGGCGAGGAAGAGGATGAAAATATTTGGTAGGAAAGTAAGGATACCGCCTACTCCCGAAATAATACCGTCTACAACAAGAGAGATAACCATATCACTTGCGTGGAAAGAGGCAAGTATATTAGCAATATTTCCGGAGAAAAATTCTAAGAAAATCTCAAAGTATCCTTTCAGCCAGTCCCCAATAGTAAAGGTAAAGAAGAAGACAAGCGCCATAATGCCAAGGAATATAGGAAGTCCCCATATTTTGTGCGTCAGATAAAAATCAATTTTTTCTGTTCGTTCTTCTTTTTGGGCTTTATTTACTAAAACTTCTTTTATGATTTCTTCTATAAAATCATATTTTTGGTTGATAATTTCTGTTTCATAATTTTTTGTTAAAAGATGTGACAATTCAAGCGGATGACGTTTTAATACTTCAGCATCATTTTCTAAAATTTTGATAGCGTGCCATCTTTTTAAATCACTGTCAGGATAGTGTTTGTCAAATTCATCCTGAATTAAGTCAATTTTATCTTCAATTTCATCGGAATATACCATGGCATATTCATGATGATGATTATGATGATGCTTTGGAGTATGCTCATGATGATGATGAATGAATTTACTCTGCTGTGCATAATCTTTATGATGTGCAATAGCGTGCAGAAGTATGGAAAGCCCTGTTTTTTTGCGGGCGGAAACAGGAATTGCAGGGATTCCAAGCATCTCAGGAAGTCTGTGCAAATCAATTTCCATTCCACGTTCTTTAACAATATCCATCATATTCAAAGCCAGAATAACAGGTTTTCCTAATTCAATCAATTGAAGAGTAAGATATAAGTTACGCTCCAATGAGGATGCATCCACTACGTCTACGATAACATCTACGTCATCACTTAAAATGCATTCACGGGAAACTTTTTCTTCCATTGTATAGGAAGTTAGGCTGTATATTCCCGGAAGGTCAATAAGTTTAAATGTGTCGCCTTTATATGTTGTTGTGCCTTCTTTCTTTTCTACGGTTACGCCGGGCCAGTTTGCAACTTTTAAATTTGCACCGGTGAAGGCATTGAAAAGAGTTGTTTTTCCACAGTTTGGATTTCCGATAAATCCTACTTTAATTACATTATCCATTTTTCACCTCGGTTACTGTGATATGCTCTGCAATTCGTTTGCCGATAGCAAAGCGTGTACCACGGAATTTTATTGTAAGAGCGCCTTTTTTATTATTGTTCAGAATAGTTATAAGCGTACCGTGAGTAAGTCCAAGTGCTTCCAAACGTCGCTCTAACTGTAATTCTAAATCAATATTCTCTACACGATATACATGATGATTTAAGCCCTGTTTCAAATACATGAGTAAACCTCCAAATGCTATTGATAATTATTATCTGCTGAATATTGTAAAACGATATGAAGCAAAATTCAAGTATTTTGTTGGTAAAAGGAGGAATTGTGTTATAATAAAGTCACGTTAATTGAAAGGAGAAAGGCTATGAATGGATATGAAATAATTATATGCTTTTTCATATATGGATTTTTAGGATGGTGCACAGAAGTGGCATTTGCGGCTGTAAAGGAAAGACGGTTTGTCAACAGAGGATTTTTAAACGGACCGATTTGCCCGATTTACGGGGTGGGAGTTGTTATGGTTGTACAACTTTTAATGCCGTATAAGTCAAATTTGTTTTTGTTATATGTAACATCGGTAATTGTTGTGACGGCTTTAGAGTGGCTGACAGGGTTTGCACTGGATAAAATTTTTCATAATAAATGGTGGGATTATTCAGGGATGCCGTTAAATCTAAATGGATATGTATGCCTGTTGTTTTCACTTATTTGGGGAGTTGCCTGTGTAGCAATTGTAAAATGGATTCATCCGCTTATCTATAAAGGAGTTGTATTCCTTCCTGTATGGCTTCTGGTTGTTTTGGATTTGATTTTCGGTATAGCGATTTTGGCAGATCTTTTTGCAACGGTTTCTAAGATTTTGAAAGTGAATAAACATTTAGAAAGAATGGAAGAAATCGCAGCAGAGTTGCATCGCATTTCTGATGAAATCGGACAAAATATCTCAAAAGGTGTTTTAGAAGTTAGTGAGAGAAGGGATGATATTTCTGAAGAAATGGCTGAAAAGATTGCTGAGTTGAAACAGAAATATCGGGAGTTAGCAGTACATAATGCGAAAAACATGAAGCGTCTTATGAAAGCGTTTCCTCGCATGACGCCGAGAAAACATAAGGAGATTATTGATGAACTCAAAAATTATTTAAAAAAGAAATAAATTCAAAAGAACATAAGGGGAGATAAAAATGAGAATCGTAGATTTGATTTCAATGGGAAAAGAATATTTAATTTTGGGAGTTATTGGCATTTCTATTATTATGGTAATTGTATTTGCAGTGTATAGATTTTTGCTAAAAGGGAAGAAAAAATGCAAATTAAGTAAGGTTTTCGGGTGGGTTGCACTTGGAAGTTACATGGTAATTGTATTGGGAGTGACCTTACTCAGTAGAACGGAAACATGGGGGAGTGGAAGTGTTTTACCACTATTTTATTCTTACCGTGATGCCTGGATAAATTTTTCCGTAACGGCATGGCGAAATATCATTTTAAATATATGTATGTTTGTACCTCTTGGAATTTTATTGCCGAGTGTAATGAAGTTTTTCAGAAGTTTTTGGAAGACATATCTGGCAGGTTTTCTATTTACATTATTTATAGAAGTAGTTCAATTATTCGGGAAAAGAGGAATTTTTGAACTGGACGATATACTGCATAACACAGTGGGAATGATGATTGGGTATGGAATTTATGTACTTGTTGTTATAATTATTAAGAAGTATAAAAACGAGGAGATTTCTTGGAAAAAAGTTGTGAGTCTACAGTTACCGCTTATAATCTGTCTTGTCGGTTTTTCAGTGATTTTTATTTCCTATAGTAATAAAGAACTTGGAAATGTGGGTGGACAGTATATTGTAACTTATGATAAAGACAAGTTAGAAGTAAAAACGAATAATCAATATAGTAAAAAAGTAAAGAAAGTTCAGGTATATCGGTTTAAGATGTGGAGCAAAGCGGATACGATTGATTTTGCGAAAAAATTTTTTCAAAGGTTAGGTACGGAATTGGATGTAGAGAGAAATGATTTTTATGAAGATACTGCTGTTTTTTATGCGAAAGACCAGAAAAGTCTTTGGGTAGATTATGCAGGCGGAACATATGAATTGAATGAGCCGTTTTCTGAAACCGATAAAGTGAAAACAGACATTTCCGAACAAGAGGTTCGCAAAGTACTTGAGAAATATGGTATCATTGTTCCTAAGAAGGCAGTTTTTAGTAAAACTGAAGGTAGATATAGATTTTCCGTAGAAAAGTTTATGGAAAATGGCAGTATGATGGACGGACAGATTAGCGGAGAATTAAGCGAAGACGGAAAAATATTGGAAGTGCATTACGGATTAAAGCAATGTAAAATATATAAAACATTTAAGGGAATAAGTGAGCAGGAAGCATTTGAACAAATCTGTTCGGGTAAGTTTTGGTATCCTTACGGAAGAGAAGATAAACTTTCCGTTTTGGTTAAAGAGTGCAAAATAGGATATGAAACGGATTCAAAAGGATATTATCAGCCGGTATATTTATTTGACTGTGAGATAAACGGAGAGAAGAATGAAATAAAGATTCCTGTATTGCAGTAGGAAGAAAAGATAGAAAAGATAGTTTATACTGTCTTTTCTCAGACTGTAGACAAAGT
>NZ_BAAHSI010000033.1:0-20104 GCF_054601575.1 Faecalimonas canis
GGTTTTCTTAATACAACAAGAGCCTCGCGGCATAACGCCCGAGGCTCTCTGATTTTATTAATTTGTATAGTTATCAAAATATCCCTGAACAAGAACAACCGGAGTTCCTTTATCTCCAGAACCACTTGTAAGGTCACATAAAGAACCAATCAAATCTGTAAGCTGTCTAGGTGTTGTTCCCTGAGAAACCATGTTACCTACAAGATTATCATCTTTTTCTTTAATACGTTTAGAAATTGCTTCTTTCAATGCTTCTCCGCTTAAATCTTTGAAGTCATTATCTGCTAAATATTTTAATTTCACTTCGTTTGGTGTTCCGCGAAGTCCCTCTGTAAATGCAGGTGAAACAACAGGGTCTGCAAGTTCCCAAATTTTTCCCTGTGGATCTTTAAAAGCGCCATCTCCATAAACCATAACTTCAACGTGTTTTCCTGTTTTTTCCAAAATACTCTTCTGAATTGCTTCAACTAAATCAAAACATTCTCTTGGGAAAAGTTTTACACTTTCTTCCGTAGATTTATTAGAGCCTAATAAACCGTATTTTGCATTGTATCCGCTTCCATCAACAGATGCATCTAAAATCTCATCCATACCAAATACTTTTTCAGCACCGTTTGCTTTTAAAATACGTTTAGTTCTTGCTCTTGTATGAATATCACAGTTAATAACATTTTTTGTGTAATCAAGGATAACTTTCGGATTGTTTGCAAAAATAATTTCTACTTCTGCTCCTGCTTCACGGATAAGTTCTCCATAATATTCCACATAATCCACACCTGTAAACTGATGTTTATTTTCTCCAAACAACTCTCTGTATCTTTCTAAAGTTAATACATCGCTGTATGGATTAATTCCTGCTTCATCTAATTTATCAAGTGATACCAGTTCATTTCCAACTTCATCACTTGGATAACTAAGCATAAGAACGACTTTCTTCGCTCCCATAGCCATTCCCTTTAAGCAGATAGAAAATCTATTTCTTGATAAAATCGGAAAAATAATTCCAATCGTTTCTCCGCCTAATTTTGCTTTTACATCACTTGCAATTGCACTGATTGGAGCGTAATTACCCTGTGCTCTTGCAACAATCGATTCTGTAAGTGAGATTACATCTTTATCTCTTAATTCAAATCCTTCACTGCTTGCCGCATCTAATACGCTGTTTACCACGATGTCCGCTAAATTGTCGCCTTCTCTAATGATTGGACAACGAATTCCTCTTGAAATTGTTCCTACTTTTCTTTCCATTTTTATCCCTTTTCTCTTTTATAAAATAATATAGTATGTTTTTGCCACCTATCTATTATAATATAAAATTCTATTATTGTACATTATTTTTTTTCATCTTTTCATGCTCGCCTGCAAGTTCTTCATATAATTGAGGTACAGTCCAGTCCTTATTCGTGTCGGTAAGTATCGCTTTATAGTCTACTTTTCTTACCCTATTCTTACGAATACGGTATAAAATCTGCTCCAACTGAGCATCTCTTAAATTAGCAAAAATCATCATTTCTTTTTCTAATTCTTTCCCGTCATAAACTTCCTGCACCGCTTCCATATCTTTCATTCCTGCCAAATAGCCGATTTTCTGTAAATAATCCTTCTTTTCAACTGTTTGCATCTTAATCTTCATGGAAAGAAGTATCATTTTTATCTCACGCAACTGTTTCGCATCCTGAAAGTTGATTAACAATACTGTTTCACGCATATTTTCCCTATTTTTCTAAATATTTTTCTTTTAATACGTTTACCTGTTCCATATATTTTGCATTTTGTTTCTGCTGTACAAGACTTCTTCTGATTGTTTCTTTCACTTCATCGAAGGAAGCGATAGATTCTTCATTTTTGTTTTCTACTTTAATTAAATGATAACCAAACTGTGTTTTTACAGGACCTTTCACTTCTCCAATCTCTGCTGCAAAAGCAACGTCTTCAAATTCTTTTACCATCTGTCCTCTGCCAAACTGTCCTAAGTCGCCGCCTCTTGCACCTGATGGACAGGTAGAAAATTCTTTTGCCGCATCTTCAAATGTTTTTTCTCCGTTTAAAATGGATGCTAAAATCGTTTGACATTTTTCTTCCGAGTCTGTCAAAATGTGTTTGGCACTGACTGTCGCGCCTTTCTTAAACTGCTGACTGTTTGCATCATAATATGATTTCACTTCTTCGTCAGATACTTCTACACCTTTCATGGTTTCACGCATTGCCAGTTGTGCAAGAATATCTTTTTTCGCATTTTTGAGAATCTGCTGAAATTCTTCTGTTTCTTCCAATTTCATTTCTTCTCCCATTTGCGCAAATAAATGTAAAGAAATTAATTGTTCTAAACACTGTTCTCTAAATTTCGGGTTATTGATATATGGCTGTTGTTCTCTCGGAACATTGTTTAAAAATGCCTGTAATTCCTCTTCTGTAATTGCTTCTCCTGCAACAGTTGCTAATACTTTTTCACTCATTTTGTTTCTCCTTTATTCTGCTTTCATTATATCTTTTTTGCACAGATGTCTGCCAAGCAACATCTGTCACAATAAGGTTTTGTTCTCGCTGTACACACTTCTCTTCCGTGATATACAAGTCGGTGACAAAAATCACTTCCCTCTTCCGATGGAATGATTTTCCATAATTCCATTTCTACCTTCTTAGGTTCTTTTATTCCGTTTACTAAACCGATACGGTTTACCAGACGTATACAATGTGTATCTGTCACTATCGCCGGTTTGCCAAAGACATCTCCCATAATCAAATTCGCACTTTTTCTTCCTACTCCGGGGAGGGCTAAAATCTCATCAAACGTCGTCGGAATCTGGTCATTATATTTCTCATGCAAAATTTTCATGCAGGCATTAATATCTCTCGCCTTGCTCTTTCCAAGTCCGCATGGTCTTACAATCTCTTCAATTTCCTCAGCCTGTGCCTCCGCCAAAGATTTTACATCAGGAAATTTCTTATATAGTTTTTCCACTACAATATTAACACGCTCATCTGTACACTGTGCTGCCAGACGAACCCCCACAAGAAGTTTCCACGCCTCATCGTAATCTAAAGTGCAATCGGCAACCGGATATTCTTTTTTCAACCGTTCAATTACTTCTAATGCTAATTCTTTTTTTCTCATGTTTTTTACCTCTCTGCCATTTTAACATTATTTTTTATAGATAACAACGCTCACAAATTAAAATTTTTTTAAGAAAGTCTTTCGCCGTTTTTTATCTGTTTCTTTTATACTAATCGTAAATAACATTGGAGGGATACTTTATGAATTCAAAAAAACTATCTATAGGACTATTTTCATTTTATTGTGTTGCACTTACATGGATTATTCTGTTTAAATTTTCTTTTTCTTTGACAGAACTTCCTCATCTAAGAAATGTCAACCTTATACCTTTTGCTCAATCCGTTATTATAAATGGAAAAGTAGATTTCTCGGAGATTTTCCAAAATCTTTTCGCTTTTATTCCTTTTGGTGTCCTTATCAGCGCCATATCGGAAAAGAAATCTTTTCTCCAAAAACTTTTGCCCGCTTTTTTTGTCAGTCTTGCATTTGAAATCTTACAATTTATTTTTTCTATCGGAGCAAGTGATATAACAGATGTGATTACAAATACTCTTGGCGGACTTATCGGCATCGGTATTTTCGTTGTATTGAAAAAACTATTTAAGAAGAGTTACAAAACGATAATCAATACTATCAGTCTTATTTTCGCCATATTCTTTTCCGGTCTGATGCTGATATTGTTTTTGGCAAATTAATTATGTTATACTAATGTCATTATCATTTAAAATCAGGAGATAAATATAATGAAAAAGATTGACATTACTTACCCGAAAGAGAAAAAGAAACTTTATTCTTTACTTAGAACACAACTAATTGCTCTCACAGACGGAGTACCACATATACTTGCTAATTTCTCCAACGCCTCTGCCCTTTTTAATCAGGCACTTTCGGATATTAACTGGGTCGGATTTTATTTTATAAAGGAAGATCAACTTGTGCTTGGAACATTTCAAGGAAAACCTGCCTGCATAGAAATCAAAATAGGAAACGGAGTTTGCGGAACTGCCGTTGCTAAAGATGAAACGATTGTTGTTGAAAATGTGCATAATTTTTCAGGACATATCGCCTGTGACAGTGCATCTAATTCAGAGATTGTTATTCCGATTCATGCCCACGGCAAAATTATCGGAGTTCTCGATATTGACAGCCCGCTTTTTTCAAGATTTGATGAAGAAGATAAAAATGGATTGGAAATGCTTGTAAAAATACTTGAGGAGATGTTTTAAACATCTCCTCCTTTCATTTGAATCACACGGAAAACCTGCTCTACGCTATCTTCAAGATTTTTTATTGCCTTTTCTTTCTCAGTTGCTTCTTCCAGTGTTAAAATTTCCCTCACTATTGGAAAGAATGCATCTATTCCTTTCTCATTACACAGTTTCGCCCCTTCAGTCACTGTTCCCGCAAATGCGATAACATTTTTATGATACCTTTTTGCCAACTTCGCTACACCAAGCGGCGCTTTTCCCATACCTGTCTGGACATCTAATCTTCCTTCACCTGTAATGACTATATCGGCTTTTTGTATAATTTCTTCTATGGAAAGTTTATCCATAACGAATTGAATCCCCGAAGAAAATTCCGCCTGCAAATAACTTAAGAAAGCAAACCCAATTCCACCCCCTGTGCCTGCTCCTTTCTGTAAACTATAATCTTTCCCGATAAACTTTTCTGTTTGATAAGCAAAATGTTCTATTCCCTTGTCTAATTTCTCTTTCTGTTCTTCCGTAACACCTTTTTGTTTTCCAAAGACATATGTTGCCCCATTCTTTCCATACAGTTCATTTTCCACATCACACATAATTCGAAAACGACATTTTTTTAATAAAGAAGAAACGTTTTCATCTGAAATACTTTCAATTTTTCCCACTTCTTTACCACCATGTCCGATTTGCTTTCCCTCTTTATCAAGAAAAAGATAGCCAAGTGCTCTCAACATCCCGACACCTGCATCATTTGTTCCGCTTCCGCCTATTCCTATCCAAAATTCCCGACATCCTTTTTGCATAGCATCCAAAATCATTTCTCCCACTCCGAAAGTGTCTGCCTGTAATGGATTTTTTTCTTTCAATAAAGTAAGCCCCGCTGCCTGAGCCATTTCAATAATAGCAACTTTTTCCTTTTCTATATATCCATAGTATGCCTCCATTTTCTCTCCCAAAGGTCCTGATACAAAAACAGATATTTCCTTTCCACCCAGACTTTCCGTAAGAATTTTCCCCGTTCCTTCTCCCCCGTCAGCCAAAGGTTTTACTGATACATTTGCATTTGGATAAACATATTTTATGCCTTTTCGTACCGCATTTCCCGCTTCTTGAGAAGTCATACTTCCTTTAAAGGAATCCATTATTACTGCCACATTCATTTTCACTCCCCCTGTTTCACCTTTTCTATCAACTGTAGAAAGGATTTCTCAAATATAATATCATCTTCTTTATTCCGTTTTCTTTGTCCTTTCAAATGATGTTTTGAAGAAGTCCTTCTAACTTTTTTGACTAAATGTCTTTGCATTAATAAACCGTCTATATTTTCATCGGTATACCACTTCCCAGATTGATGTATTGCATATGCACCTCTACCCAATGTCATAACCGCAACACCATAATCCTGTGTAATAACAATATCTCCCTTTTGACAACTGTTTACCAATGCGAAATCCACCGCATCCGTCCCTGCACCTATCACTTTTATTTTACTGTATTCCGAATGCAATATATGATTTGTATCACAAAAAAGAGTTACCTCTATCCCATATTCCTCTGCCACTTTTTCTATAATGTTGATAACCGGACAGGCGTCGGCGTCCACAAAAATTTTCATATTTTATTCCTCTTCCCGCAAAATGTTTATTATTTGCACTCGTTTTTGTGTTAAGAATGCCAATGTATTTTTTACTGCCACAATATTTTTTTCTCCAATTTCTTTTCTTAAACGAAGAAAAAGCATTTCCATGTTCTTTATTCCTAGTTCTTTTCCTTTTTGTGTCATTCTCCTCAATATCATCATGGCAGAAGACCACTGTCTGCGTGACGCTGCCTGACCAATTCTCATAAAATCCGCACCTTTTATAAAAACAGACAATTCTGAGAAATATGTTTCTTCCCCTAATCTTTCTATTCCTTCCTTTACTTGTATGCCTAGTTGCTCCAGTTTTTTCTGTAACATTTTCTTCCCCCGTTTTCCTGAACTCTACAAAATTTCCTAATAGTTATCTGCCCACCGAATTATTTCTGCCTTATGTTCACATTTATTTACATTGATTTTTAGTCTAGCATGAAAATATGGTTTTTTCAATCGAACTGAAAATAGAAACAACCGGCAGTTGCCCGCCGGTTGAAAGGAGAAAAATATATGATATATGTAAACGTTTAAAACGGATTTTTTAGTCGAAGTCCAACAGCCATAAATAACTAACTTTAAATATAACCGTTGTCTTCTTTGATTTGATAAATTTATTATAAAATATATTTATGTAAAAACTGTGACAAAAAAACTAAAGAACTGTAAAAAATCTAAAGATTTTCCTAAGAAACCCATTACTAATCTTTAAGTAAATACGGTTTATGAATAGGTGTCTTCATATCCCAAATTTGATAACCATTCTTCGTGTAATATGCCGGTTTACATTTTCCACTTTTAAATACGCGAATAAATTCTTCCATCGTCCTTACTTCTTCCGGAAAATAAGTTGCAAAAAATCCGATTTTCTCAATAATATGACAATCGCTCGAGCCTACCGTAACCAATCCAAGTTCTTTGGCATAGTCTGCCGCCTTTTTATTTGCTTCAGGCAATGTACTTCCATTTAACACTTCCACCCCATCTAAACCTTTTACCAGTTTTAGATTTTCTTCTAACCCTCTGTTGTTATTTCGAAACGGGTGCGCACTAAAACAGACGCCACCCTGCTTTTTTACCAAATCAATAAATTCCTGTGCATTTACCCGTTCTCTCGGGTATTCTTCAATTCCAAACGCTACAATATCTCCCTGCAAAGAAAAAAATTCAATTCCCACAAAAATAGGAAAATTTACTTTCCTCGCATATTCTTCCGCATATTGTTTTATTCCCATATCATCGTGGTCTGTAATACAAATCCCTCCTAGACCACGACTTTTTGCCACTTCTACCATATCGGCAAGTTTTAGATAACTGTCTTTTGAATATGTACATTCATGCATATGTGTATCTATAAACATCTAATTTCTCCTCTACTGCTTTAGCAGTTCCATAATCCGAGAACTTACCCCTTTCCATGAAACTTTTGATACATCAGGGTTTTCCGCTTCCTTTTGTTCCAATTTCTCATAAATACTTTGTGCCAATCTATTTTCAAACTCCGGCAGTTCTTCCCTAATCGGTTCATCCGTATTTCTCATAGAAGGTAGTTTTACAAACGCAACATTTTCACCCGCCACGTTTTCTGAAAGCCATTCTTTCACTCCCGGAATGTCAGAACAGACAACCTTACATCCGCAAGCCATCGCCTCCAACACAACTAATGGCAATCCCTCATAAAAGGACGGCAGAACAAAAACATCACTTTCACAAAATGTTTCTGCCAGTTTATGCTGATTTAAAAGTCCTAAAAAAACAATAGTATGCCGGCTCTTCTCTGCTAACTTTTGGATTTTCTCAAACTCCTCTTCATCACCTATTCCGCCTGCAATCTTGACTATCAATTCATTTTCACCATAAGGTAATTTTTCTGTAGCACGCAAAAGACTGAAAATTCCTTTCTTTTCCGTTACCTTTCCGGCAAAAACAATCTGTTTCCTATTCTTCTTTTTTATATCTTTTTTCCAAAAAACAGACTGATTATACCCTACTCCTACAACATGAACCTTGTCCTGCTGCAACGCAAACATTTCCTGTACAATCTGTTTTTGTTCCCGATGAAGAACAATTACGCCGTTTAATTTACCTATGCTTTTTCTAATTCGCTCTCTTTCCAACAGATTTTTAGAAAACTGTCTTAAATCCGAACCATGACATATACCATATATTTTTTTCTCAGGATACCATTCCCGTACAAGAGCGGTAAGTAAATATAAATGATGACATACGATAACGTCCGGATTGAACTCCTGTACTGCTAAAGATATTTTTTCTTGAAATACATGGGAAAATTTTTCTAAAATTCCCCTGTCCATCTCACTGTATTTTAAACTTTCATATGGCATTTCATCAGACATACCCAGTATGGAAAATGGCAATTCCTTTGACTGATAATAAACAGGATATACTTTTACTTCTTCCGGAAAATCCAAACGGTCATCTGCGTAAATACCCGTGATGACCGCCTGTTCATTTCCCTGTGCATTCCAGTTCTTAACCAGTTCCGTCAAATATATACCACTTCCCGTACTATGTGGTTTTTGTGCCGTAATGCTTAATATTTTCATCTTCTCTAGTGGGAACAATGTCCTTCTCCACAACCATGTTCACCGCATTTTCCATGCTCGTGCTCATCATGATGACTGCATTTCACATCAGGATTATAAGAAAGTGTTTCATTCAAAAATGCCTGTACCGCATCATCTGTACTTCCCGCTACTCCTCCGTAAAGCTGAATACCGGCTTCCGCCAATGCCTGCTGCGCTCCCGCACCGATTCCACCGCAAATTAGAACTTCCACTTCCAACTCCTGTAACATTCCCGCCAAAGCACCGTGTCCGCTTCCATTTGTGTCCACAACTTTTGCGTCAGAAACCTGTCCGTTTTCTACTTCATATACTTTAAACTGCTCCGTGTGTCCAAAATGTTGGAACACCTGTCCGTTTTCATAAGTTACTGCAATCTTCATTTTACATTTCTCCTTCCTGCTGACTGCTTTTCTTTTTTCTTATTATACCCCTTTTTTTCTATTTCTGCAAAGTCGAAACACTTTCTTTTAAAGAAAGGAAAAACAATACCATTCCAACTCCAAGAAGTATATGACCTATTCCGGCAGATCCTGACAGCATTCCGTTTTGCCCGTTGCTAAGTTCCACTCCAAGCACCTGAGTAATTCCACGAACTGTCAACATAACCGCCGTCAGACAGACACCTATATTATAAATGATAAAAAATGCGGAATACTTTTTCGCTTTGTCCAGTGCAAACAGACGAATGCATATCGTTACCAATAAAAACATAGCCATTCCTAACATAAATAAATGGGTATGTAAAACAGATAAGGTTGTTTTTTCTTCAAAACCTTGAAATTTTGTAAACTCCCTATAGAATACTCCTCCCGCCATCGCTAAAATAGCGTAAATAAATGATGTGTTTACTGTTTTTTTCATCGTAATCTCCTCTTTTCTTTTGTATGATACTTGACTATTTTAGTATAGTATTATATAGTTAATTTATCAAGGAGGTATTTATGTTATTTACGAAAGAATGTGATTATGCTATTCGGATTATGCGTGCATTATCGTCAGGTGATTTTGTCAACGTATCCACCATATGTGCATCGGAAAATCTTTCCTCTGCAATGGCATATAAAATTACAAGAAAACTGGAAAAGGCAGGACTTTTAAAAAGTCTTCGTGGAGCAAACGGAGGATATGCGTTAAATCAGCCTCTGCAAAACATTTCCCTTTATGATGTCTTCTCTGTCATCGAGCCGGATATTCTCCTGCTGGAATGTATGAAAAAAGACTATCACTGCTCTATGAATACACAGGCTACACCTTGTCTTGTACACGGTGAATTTTGTCGGATTCAACGTATTCTTTTACAGGAATTACAGCACAAAAATTTAGCAGAATTATTTCGCAAATAAATTTTTACCTAAATCTATACATTTTTAGTACAGTTTATAATATAAGGAGGATTTACAATGAATCAATGTTATGGTTGCAATACCTGCAAAAGTGCAGATAAACCTTTAGAAAATTATATCCGTTCACTTCCTATGGAAACTTCTCATCACCGTGTGGAAGGACAGAGTACAAAATGCGGTTTCGGATTGCAGGGCGTCTGTTGCCGTCTTTGCTCTAACGGACCTTGCCGTATTACGCCAAATGCTCCAAGAGGAATCTGTGGTGCAAATGCTGACACGATTGTTACAAGAAACTTTTTGCGTGCAGTTGCATCAGGAAGCGGATGCTACATTCATATCGTAGAAAATACTGCTTTAAATCTGAAAAAGACTGCTCAGACAAGAGGTGAATTAAAGGGACTTCAATCTCTTAATCACCTCGCAGAAATTTTCGGTATTACAGATAATGATATTTATGTAAAAGCCGAAAAAGTTGCAGATGCGGTACTTGCAGATTTATATAAACCGGAATATGTTTCTGCGGAACTTGTTGAAAAAATCGCTTATGCTCCACGCGTAAAACGCTGGAAAGAACTCGGTATTATGCCTGGCGGTGCAAAATCAGAAGTATTTAAGGGGGTTGTCAAATGTTCAACAAACTTAAACTCTGACCCTGTAGATATGCTTACGGACTGCTTGAAATTAGGTATTTCCACAGGTGTCTACGGTTTAACATTGACAAACTTATTAAATGACGTTCTTTTAGGTCAGCCGGAACTTCGCCTTGCTCCCGTAGGTCTTCGTGTAATTGATCCTGATTACATTAACATTATGATTACCGGACATCAACACACAATTTTTGTTGATTTACAGGAACGACTTGTTTCTGATGAAGCAAAAGCAAAAGCACAGGCGGTTGGAGCAAAAGGATTCAAATTAGTAGGATGTACCTGTGTTGGTCAGGATTTACAACTTCGCGGCGCTCATTATACAGAAGTATTTGACGGGCATGCAGGAAATAACTATACAAGTGAAGCGATTCTTGCAACAGGTGCTATTGACGTTGTTCTTTCTGAATTTAACTGTACTCTTCCGGGAATTGAACCAATCTGTGACGAATTAAAAATCAAACAGATTTGTCTTGATGACGTTGCGAAAAAAGCAAATGCAGAACTTATGCCATTTTCATTTGAAAACCGTGAAGAACAGAGCGAAATTATTATCGACAAAATTATTGAGGCATACAAAGAAAGACGCGGCGTAGTTCCGATGAATCTCTTTGAAGAACACGGAAATGACTGCACTTTGACGGGTGTAAGTGAAGGTTCATTAAAAGATTTCCTTGGAGGAAAATGGACTCCGCTCATCGAATTAATTGTATCCGGAGAAATCAAAGGGATCGCAGGTGTAGTAGGATGTTCTAACTTAACAGCCGGAGGACATGATGTCCTCAGTGTTGAACTGACAAAAGAGTTGATTGCAAAAGACATTCTCGTTCTTACCGCCGGATGCTCTTCAGGAGGAATTGAAAACTGTGGCTTAATGACACCGGAAGCGGCAAAATTAGCCGGTCCTAAACTTCGTGCCGTATGTGAAAAATTAAATATTCCTCCTGTATTAAACTTCGGTCCATGCCTCGCAATCGGACGATTAGAAATTGTTGCAACCGAAATTGCACAGGAACTCGGTGTTGACCTCCCTGAACTTCCACTTGTCCTCTCTGCTGCACAGTGGCTTGAAGAACAGGCTTTGGCTGACGGATGTTTCGGTCTTGCACTGGGACTTCCTCTACATTTAGGACTTCCTCCATTTATTACAGGAAGCAAAACTGCCGTAAAAGTTATGACGGAAGATATGAAAGAACTTACAGGCGGACAGGTTATTATTAACGGAGATGCAAAAGAAACTGCTGATATTTTAGAAAAGATTATCGAGGAAAAACGTAATCACTTACATATATAGGAGGGTTATCTATGAAACGAATTATGATTGATGCCTCCAAGTGCGATGGCTGTAAAAATTGTACGATTGCTTGTATGCAGGCACACCGTGAAACTCCGGGTACAATTTATGATTTAGATTTAACTGATATTCGTAACGAATCTCGCAATCACATTGAGAAGATGCCGGACGGAAGTTACCGTCCTATCTTCTGTCGACATTGTGATTTACCTGAATGTGTTATGTCATGTATGAGTGGTGCTTTAACAAAAGATGATAAAACAGGAATTGTTTCTTATGATGAAAAAAAATGCGGTTCATGTTTCATGTGCGTTATGAACTGCCCATACGGTGTTTTAAAGGCAGACACTGCCACTCATACCAAAGTAATCAAATGTGACTTCTGTTTACAGGATAACAGCGAACCAAATTGCGTAAAAGCCTGTCCAAAAAATGCTATTTATGTCGTGGAGGTGACACTATGATTCATGTAATTATCGGTGTTGGACCAGCAGGAATCACGGCTGCCCAAACCATTTTAAAAACAGATAAAGATGCCCAAATTACTATGATTTCTACAGATGAATTTGTACATTCTCGCTGTATGTTACACCGTTATTTAAGCCATGAACGAGATGAGGAAACCCTTTCATTTGTAGATAAAAACTTCTTTTCCTCCGACCGTATTCATTGGGTAAAAGGAGTAAACGTAGAAAAAATTGATGTAGACGAGAAAAAAGTCTGCCTATCCAACCATGAAGATTACCTGTTTGACAAACTGCTAATCGCAACAGGTGCAAACAGTTTCATTCCTCCGGTTGCACAATTCAGAGAAGCAAAAAACGTTTTTGGACTTCGTCATTTATCAGATGCACAAAAAATAAGACCGCTTTCTGATGCCGCAGACCACGTTCTCGTTGTCGGCTCAGGACTTGTCGGAATGGACGCCGCCTACGCATTTTTAGAGCAGGGAAAAAAAGTAACGGTAGTTGAAATGGCAGACAGAATCCTCCCACTCCAGTTAAATGAAACTGCCGGAAAACCATACCGTAAACTTTTTGAAGAACATGGCTGCGAATTTATCGTAGGGAAAAAAGCCTCCGATACGCATATGAACGAAAATGGAAATATTGACGCCGTTTTCCTCGATGACGGAACAAAAATCAACTGTGATTTAATCGTTGTGGCAGCAGGGGTTCGTCCTGCCGTTGAATGTGTGGAAGGGTCAAAAATCCATGTAGACCGTTTTATTCAGGTTGACGACACAATGAAAACAAACTGCAATGATGTTTACTCTGCCGGAGATGTAACCGGATTATCTGGAATTTGGCCAAACGCCATGAAACAAGGTCAGGTTGCCGGTCTTAATATGTGTGGTGTAGAATCACATTACACAGACAGATATGCCATGAAAAACACTATGAACTTTTATGGACTTGTCACATTATCACTTGGCCGTGGAGTCGCTGAGGAAGGAGATACCGTCTTAGAACAGGAAGATGCGGGTAATTATAAACGTGCCATCATCCGAAACGGAAAATTGGACAGTATTCTGCTTCAGGGTTCTATCGACTATGCAGGTATTTATCAATATTTAATAAAAAATGAAATCGATATTTCTCACTTTGATAAGGACATTTTCCATCTTTCTTTCGCCGATTTCTACGGAATTGACGAAAAGGGAAAATATTATTATGAGGTGAAATAAAAATCGGGGACGTAGTATTTTTCAATTTCACTACGTCCCCGATTTTGATTTATTGTGTCCCTTTTCTCAGATAGCCCTGTCCCTTTTTCAATACAAAACAATAAAAGCATTATAAATGTGAGCGTTTCTATGGTTTTTTATAACACTATTATATAAACTTTAAGTTTCCAAATTAACTTTGGCTTATTTCAAAGTTTCTGTGGTTAGATAGTATATAAAATATGCCTTTATATTTTAAAATGGGACACACCATTTCTTAAAAAGGGACAGGGGTAAACGTGAAAGGGGACGTAGTATTTTTCAATTTCACTACGTCCCCTTTCACAGTTTTTTCACATTTGTTTCCGCACAATTCGATATTCGTCACCAAATTGGTAATATGGACAATCTCGAAACTCGCCCTTTACAAATCGATACATCTCGTCTTCATCTAAATTTTTCGTACAAACATAATACTCATATTCTTCATCGTATTCATAATTCATACAACTTTCGCAGTTGGACACCATTTTCTTTTTTTTATGTTTCATTATACTTGTCCTTTCCTTCTGATCTCTTCGTACAGTATATCACTTTTCTCCAAATAATTCATAATAAAAAATATATTGCTGTATTACTCCCTGAAAACCATTATATCGTTTGTTTGGAAATCCCCGTTTGTAATGTTTATCTAATACCTGACGGATATGGGTATCTACCGGAAAAGATTGTAAATGGTGCAGGGCGAAAAGACATATGCAGTCCGCAACTTTTTCTCCTACCCCGAATAGTTTCAATAGTTCCATCTTTGCTTTTCGATAGGACATTTTCCTTACTTGCTTTAAGTCTATTTCTCCGGATACGACACTTTTTGCCGTGCGAACAACATATTTACTACGATACCCCAAGTTACACGCTTTAAGTTCATCATCTTCTAATTTTGCCAATGTTTCCGACGTTGGAAATGTATAATATATTTCACCGTAAATATTCAGCCTTTTTTCTCCGTATTTTTCACAAATATTCTGTATACATTTTCGTATTCTCGTAATATTGTTTTGTTGGGAAATCAGAAAAGATACTATCATTTCCCACAAATCCTGTCGCAAAATTCTTATGCCATTTCCAAATTCCCCCGCTTTGCTTAAATATTTATCGTTCGGATTAATTTGTGCCAGATATTCTCCATAATCTGTATCTAAATCAAAATATTTTCTCCAAAAAATTTGAAATTCTTCTTCCTCACACGAAAATATACATTTTTCACCTTCTTGTGTAATTTCTAAATAATGCCCCGATGCAATTACGCTATATCTGTTTTCATGAATTTGCATCATACGAAAACATTGACCTGAATCACAAATCTGTGCGATGTTAAAATGAGGTATCTGCTTCATTATCATTTGCTTACCCTGTTATCTCCTTTACTTTTTCTAATAATTCTTTATATCTTACATCATCCTGCAAAAATGCAAGTTCTATGTCATTTTCAAACGCTTTTTTGAACATAAAATAAATATTTGACATTTCTCCGTCTTTAAATTGCATATGGGCATATAATGGAGCATATCGGAAATCTCCCAAATGTTGAAGAGTGTGAACCATTTCAGATAAAATTTCCAATGTTTTTTCCTTATCTTTCTTATAGATAGCCAACTCCAAACCTGCTGAAATTTCCATATGTTTTCCCATTTCCAGCACTTTTGCCAACTCACTCTGCTTTTTGACAATATATTCTGCTTTTTCTAAATCATTTTCTTTTATCGCCAGCGTGTATATTCCCGATAGTGCCTGTGCCAAATTCATTCCGCCCATATACAGTATTTCTTCGTATAACCTATAAGCGTCATCTTTTTTATCCTGCTTTTCAAACAGAAGTGCCTGCATCTTTTTAATGCTGACTTCCATTTTGGGAAAACGGTCTAAATATATCTGTGCTTCTTCAAATTTTTTCTTTCCAATCAGATAATAAAAAATGGAAATCCATGCTGACATGGCAAGTGCATACTCCTTACTGTCCGCCACACGCAAATACAACTGATAAATTCTTTCATCATATTGCTCCGCATCCTCTAAATTCAAAATCGTTCTATATCCGTCTAAAGTCTGTGCTGCCACTAAAATCAGTTTATCGCAATTCGGATATTCTCTTATTTGTTCTTCTGTCCAATGAAAAACATTTTCATAAGAGTCCATTTTCATTTTTTCTGAAAGTAATTCAATTTTCCTTGAAATCTCTTTATCTGTCAACTCATTTTGATATGAAAGCAATGTATCTGTACTGATGCCCAAAAGCCTTGCTATCGGGGCTAACAGAGAAATATCAGGCATCGAGTTGCCATTCTCCCACTTATTTACAGCAGGGGTTGTCACGCCCAAATACCCTGCCATTTCTTCCTGTGTCAGTTGCTTTTCTTTTCGATATTTTCTTATTACTTCTCCTATTTTCATCTCTATTTCCTCCATTCTTTTTTGCAAGGCCTTTGCTTAATTTAAGGATAACAGATAAGATAAAAAGTAACAATTGAGGAAGAAGAAACATTTATGCAAATTATTTAACCAATAGTTAAAGTTATATAAAAATAATTTTTTTGTAAAAACCTCTTGCAAATTTCTTACAAATCAAATATAATACACCCATATTACAAATTCGTTGATAAGAACAAGTAATCTTCAGTGGATTTTTCAGAGAGGTAGCGGTTGGTGTGAGTTACTAATGAACCTGATAGATGAAATCATCTTTGAGAAGCACGCTGAAACAAAAGTAAGCAAGCCGGAGTAAAGCCACGTTACAGGTGACACGCATTAGATGATGCGATATGAGCTGAGTTTAGACTTGGGAATTAAGGTGGTACCACGATTAACAATCGTCCTTTTTATAGGACGATTTTTTTTATACTCAATTATCAGTGACAGCACTACTACTTGCACTCCCGTCATAGCGAAGATTGTGTCAAATGCAATTATTTTATTTTGAGGAGGATTTTATGATGAAATTAAAGAAAAGACAAGTTTTACTCGTAAGTTTTATGTTGTTTTCACTGTTTTTTGGAGCAGGAAATCTAATTTTCCCTCCATTTTTAGGGCAAAACGCCGGAGAACATGCTCCTTTGGCAATTTTAACCTTTTTGGTTACCGCCGTTGCCCTGCCTGTTTTAGGTGTTATCGTTGTAGCACGATTTGACGGCTTGGAAAGACTTTCCCGAAAAGTAAATCCTAAATTTGCCATCGTGTTTACAATTTTAATTTATTTATCTATCGGTCCAGGACTTGGTATCCCTCGTGCCGCTTCACTTCCTTTTGAGATGGCTGTAGCACCGTATCTTCCAAAAGGAGTAAATTTAACAGTAGCCATGCTTGCATTTTCATTAGTATTCTTTTTAATTGCTGGTTGGCTTGCCATGACACCAAACAAACTTGTTGAACGTATTGGGAAAGTTTTAACACCGTCTTTACTTTGTTTGTTACTTTTCCTATTCTTTAACTTTTTGTTCAGAGGAACTGTTGATGTTGCTCCTGCACAGGAAAGTTACAACGCAAATCCTATAGTAAAAGGATTTTTGGAAGGGTATTTAACAATGGACACCATCGCTGCATTAAACTTCGGTCTTGTTATTGCAACCACTATCCGAAGCCTTGGTGTTAAAGAGAAAAAAGGAGTTATGCATTACACTGTCACAACAGGCATTTTTGCCGGAACAATTTTAGCATCCGTATATTTAATGCTCGCTTACATGGGAATGAGTTCTTCAGGCGTATTTGAAATTCAGGAAAACGGAGCATGGACACTTCGCTGTATCGTCCACGAACTTTTTGGTGACACGGGAGCAATCCTTTTAGCAGCAATCTTTACATTGGCATGCCTGACAACCTGTGTTGGTCTGATTACTTCAATCTCACAATATTTTTCGACACTGACAACTAAGTTTTCTTATCGCCAGTGGGTATGTGTTATTGCAGGATTTTCATTTATCGTATGTAATCAGGGATTAAATATGATTTTAAGTATTTCCGTACCTGTACTTGACGCAATTTATCCAATCTCTATTATGCTAATCGTACTCGGACTTTGCGATACATGGTTAAAACGTAATCCTTACATCTACCCTTGCACAATCGGGGCTGTCGGAGTTGTCAGCGTTATCTACGCCCTTGAAAACGTTGGAGTGAAGTTTGGTTTTGTAAATAAACTTTTCCACTCTCTTCCACTATATTCTCTCGGTCTTGGCTGGGTTGTTGTTGCAGTCGCTGTTATGGCTCTTTGCTGTGTTGTATCCTTATTTAAAAAAGCTGACGATACACAGGCTGTCCCTACAGCAGAATAATAAATAATAAAAAAGGAAAATATCTCTTTAATTTAATTATCGAGATGTTTTCCTTTTTTATTTTATTGACAAACGCTTTTATTTCCGTTAAAATGAACATTGTTCAAGTTAAGGGAGGATACATATGAATCACATTATTACTTCAAGAGAAGAAATTTTACATATAAGTAGAAACTTAATCAAAGAAAAAGGCTGGGCCGCTGTTAATATACGTTCTGTAGCCTCTGCCTGTAACGTTTCAGTAGGCTCCATCTATAATTATTTTCATTCCAAATCAGATTTAGTTGGAGCGACAATCGAAAGTGTATGGTGTGATATTTTTCACTTTCCAAAAGATGAAAATATTTTTCACAGTTTTGTGAATTGTATTCAATGGATTTACGAAAAAATGGAACAAGGAAACAACTTATATCCAGATTTTTTTACTCTGCATTCCATGAGTTTCTTAGGAAAGGATAAATTAAAAGGACAACAACTTATGCAGCAGTCTTTAGAACATATTCAAAAACAACTTTGTTATATTCTTATGCATGATGATAATGTTCGTCCAAATTGTTTCAATGACACATTTACACCAGAAAAATTTATAGAATTTGTATTCTCATTTATTGTTTCATCATTAATGAAACAAGATTATGACCCCTCCATACTTTTAGAAGTTATTCGACGAACTGTTTACAAATAATATAATGTCCACATTTGCGGACATTTTTAAATCCCCAAAATGAACATCGTTCAAGAAAGGAGTTCTTATGAAAGTAAATAAAAAAACATTATTACTGATTGCCTGTCTTGTTTGGAGTATTGCTGGTTTTAATGTATTAAGAATAGGAATCTTAGCCTATCCGGACTATGTTTCCTTCTTAAATTTAGTCCTATCCGTAATTATTTTTTTGCTCTTCCAATATTTTGTATTTGGCAGATTAGTCCAAAAACATACCCGAAGAATTTTAAACTACACGGATACCTATCAATTTTTCTTAAAATTTTTTGACGTAAAATCATTTTGCATTATGACATTTATGATAAGCGGAGGAATTGGGCTCCGTGCCTCCGGCATTGCTCCTGAACGCTTTATTGCTGTATTTTATTCAGGTCTGGGAGCTTCCCTGCTTTTAGCGGGAATACTTTTTGGTAAAAATTATTTAAAAGAAAGGAAACAAAAATAATGCAGGCAATTATGGAAACTTCATTTGACACTATTTATTTAATTTCAGTTATCACTATCGGTATTATCATGATGAGAAAAAGCAATGGAAATCAGCAGTACCGACTCTTTGGTATTATGGCAGTTGTTTTAGGCGTGGGTGATTCATTTCACCTTGTCCCTCGTGCCACAGCACTTTGCACAACCGGACTGGAAAATTTCACTGTCGCTCTCGGTATGGGAAAATTTATTACTTCTATTACTATGACAATTTTTTATATTCTTTTATATTATGTATGGCGTATACGCTACAATATAAAAGGTCAAAACAAATTCACTTTTGCAGTCTATTTACTGTCAGGTATCCGTATCGCACTGTGCCTTTTTCCGCAAAACAAATGGGTAAGTGCTGCTTCACCTTTGTCATGGGGAATTTATAGAAATATTCCATTTGCACTACTGGGATTATTCATTATTATTCTATTTTATCAAAGCGCTAAAAAACATCATGATAAAGCATTCCGCTTTATGTGGCTTACTATCGTACTGAGTTTCGGCTTTTATATCCCTGTTGTGCTTTGGGCAGACACCATTCCTATGATAGGAATGCTTATGATTCCTAAAACTTGCGCTTATGTATGGACTGTTTTAATTGGATACAAAGCAATGAAAGAAGAAAAGTAAAGTTTCTTTTAGATTTATCTTTTGTGACTTCATTACAGAACTTTTCCTTTTATTCGGTAATAATAAGATTAGCAAATGTAAAGGAGAGAAATGAAATGATGAATATACAATTAGACGACAGACTAAAAACTTATATGCAGGAAAATCACCTGCAAAATATTTTAATTACTTCTATGATGTGTCACACTTGAGGCGGCTCTCGTTTAGAGATTTCAGCAAGATTTGTTGACACAAATGAAACGGAACGTTTAAAAGCAGACCATTTCGTAAGTTTACCCCATGAATTCGGAGAAGTTCTTATCCGCAGAATGCCTGAAAAAGCAGATGATACCGTTTATCTCGGATTATCTCGCTTTTTCAAAAGAATTACGGTACAAGGAATTTACTCCGCATAATAAAATGAGGAACGCTGAACAGTGAGCGTTCCTCATTTTCATTAAATCCTACTATTTCACTTTTGCAGTTTTTGCTGTCCCTGCTTCCTCCTCATGCACAAAGTGGTCCTATGTCAAGATTT